>JAAYPA010000011.1 GCA_012520055.1 Mollicutes bacterium | reverse complement strand
TTATTATAACAAAAAACTTGATATCTTCATATCAAGTTTCAATTCTATTTGGTAGCGGCGGAGAGATTTGAACTCCCGACCTGCCGGGTATGAACCGGATGCTCTAGCCAACTGAGCTACACCGCCATAAAAAAGAGTCAAGTAAATTGTAGCAAATATCGGCTCTTTTGACAATACCCTAATGTGTTTTTATTTAACTTTTTTCCATACCGGAGAAAAAACTAACCCCGACATACTTTCACGATTATAATTAATAACTTTATAACCTAATCCGTAGCAAGATGATACCTTACCATCTTCAAATTCTTTTACTTTGTTAAAAGCACAAAATACCGGTTTGTTATCAGTTTTTACTAAAATAAAATCGGTTACACAAAAAGCTATCAAAATAAATAATATAACCCATAATGCAATATTGACTATTTTCTTAATTACTACTTTTTTGTTACTTTCTTTTAAATCAGCAAAATCTTCCTCATTTTCATTTTTCTTGATTTGTTTTACCATAATACCTCCCAATACTATATATTAATTATTTAAAATTAATATCATTTTCTTGAATCACTTTGATTTCTTCATTAGTAATTTTTTGATCATTTACTACTTTAGAAATAAGTGAATAGATTAATCTAACACGTTTTTTATCAATATTAGTCATATTTCTGAATTTAATTCTGACCGGATAACCACTATCTAAAAATAATGACAACTCCGCACCGCCTTGTTTATATATGATAGATAAAGCTGAAATAGTTTTATAAGGAATCGTATAGATATGTTTAGACATTCCCAAAGTACTTGTGTTATCAAATAAAACTATTTTTTTAGTTGTAAACACTCCATAGTCTCTTGCAGTTTTATAACCACAAAGGATAATTTCATCTTCAAAAATATAATCAGTTACATATTGAGGTAAATCTTTATATGACACCACTTTAGAAAAATAAAAATATTTGGTAACTTCTTTATATTTTAAATAAGCCATTACTACCACTTCCTATATTTTATTTTAGCATACTTCTTTAAAATGTCTACATTAATATAAAAAATAAAACTCAAGTATTGAGTTTTATTTTTTATATTTCTAGTAAGGATAATTATAATCCTTTTATTTCAACTGTGGGATTAATTACAGCATTATCTAAAGTGTGGAATATAGGATATTCAGTAATATTATCATAATATTTTCTAGTCCATTTTTTACAATAATGTTTTAAATATACTATTTTACAGTCATTATTATCAGTAGATATTTGCCAGTCACTAAATAATGCTAAATAATAATCTGGACGAACATAATGATTGAATGTTACAGTTGCAGTAATATATTTTACGAAAGGAATTTTTACTTCTTGATATTTAACGTTATATGTAATAATATTTTCAACTTTTATAAGCTTATTATTACCATAGTTGTTAGCTCTATCTTTATATATTACAGATTCAGTAGCATTGGCACTATAAGTCTTGTACCATACTTTTGAATCATTATCTTTTTTACTCCAATCACTATTTTCTACTTCAACATCTTCATCAAAAGTAATTGTAACAGTAACATTACCTGTAGTTGATTTATTAGGACCATAACTTTTATTTGTTACTAATGGTAATTTATTATCAATAGTAAATTCATTACTTGTTATAGTATTTGTATTACCATACCAATCTTCTAACATAATAGTTAAAGTATATGTACCATCACTAGTTGGAGATGATATAGCGTTATTAATATTAAATGATTGATATTCACTTTGATTTGACCATTTATATTTTGATAATAATAGTTTATCAGCTTTATTACTATTAATATAAATAGGTTTTAATGTTTTGGCATAATCACCATTATAAGATGCGTCATTTGTTGTAACAAAATCTATGCTAGGAAGTTCTTTATTAATATAAATATTTAATGAAGTTTGTGTAGTGTTACCCACTTCATCTTTTACTCTGATTGAATAAACGCCATTTGAAGCAGTAACTGTACACTCATTACTTTCAGTCCATGAATCGTTACCACATTTATAAGATAATGTGTCACTATAATTATCATCAGCTGTTATCTTAACATTAATTGAACTATTACCATAATAGTTGTTATTTTCATCTTGGTGATTATAATCTGTAACTTCAACATTTTCAATTGTTGGAGCATTTTTATCTATATATAAAATAATAGTATCACTACTGCTATTTCCTGCTTTATCAGTAGCAGTATAAATAATTTGATATTTTCCTGAACCTTTTGATGTATTTAAATCAAATGAATATGATTTTTTATCAGTGTGATTTTTATTTATTTCATACTTTGTATTATCTGGATTAATAATTTCAAAATTATGACTTCTGATATCCTTTTCATTTGATACTTTACCTGTTACATTAACATGTTCTTCAAATACTTTATTATCTTCAGTATAAATTCTTCTATCAACTTTTAGAAAAATTTCTGCATCAGGATCAGTATTATCGATATTAATATAGAATAATTTAGAATCATTGCCTGCTTTATCTATAGCTTTGATTTTATAAGATCCAACAGCTAAATCCTGAATCTCTATATTATTTTCTTCTGAAGTAAATATAACTCTATTTTTATGATTGTAGACTATAAATTTGTCAAAATTAGCATCTACTACTTCAACTTTAGGCATAATTTCTTCATTATTAATATAAGATCCGCTAAATAAATATTCGTTATTGTATTTTACTTTAACTATTGGGTTTGTATGATCCACAATAAACTCAATGGTTTTTTCTGTATCATTTCCTGCTTTATCCTTGACAGTAGCATTTAATGAATAATTACCATCTCTTAGACTAATTAAATATTTAGTTTTGTTTTTATCATTACGATAACTTTTTATTCTTAAATTCTCGTATTTATTACCTGATAAATCTTTACCCCAAGTACCTAAACTACTTTCACCTTTATTTAAAGTATAATCTACTCTTTTTAATCCAGAATCATCTACTTTATCTTCTTTAGCACTGATACTAAATGACTTTGGATTATACATGTTCATATTTAATTCTACTTCAGGATCATTTTTATCAATGCCTGTTACAATTATTTTGATATCCTTAGATTTATTACCAGCTAAATCTTCTACTTTAAATGTTTCAGTAGTATTTTGAGCATAAGGCTTAGTAAATTCTATTGTGCTAACTCTTGTCCATCCAGCTGGAGTTTTAATTTCTTCATTAGTAGTTATTGTAACTTTAATATCTTCATTAGTTACTTTACCATCATTTGAATACTTAATAGATGTTACTTCTGGCGGTGTAGTATCTTCAAATACGGCAGTATAAGTAACATTACTTGTTATTTTACCATCTTTTTCAGGTAATGACGGTTCCCAGCCCATGAAAGTATAACCTTTTCCTGCTTCATGTTTAGGAATAGTTACTAATTCATAGAAATTTAAGCCGGTTAATAAGTTTTTAAATTCAGTTTCACCGGTTAAAACACCATTTCCCTTTGTAGTGAAAGATACTGTATAACGAGCATCTTTTTCATCAGCAACATTATTTCGATTAGTATCAGGTGAAAATAATGCATTTACAGTAAGACTTTCTCTGATGTTTGTAAAGCTGCGAGACCAACCAGTAAAGACATATCCTATATGAGTCGGAACTCTAGGAACAGCCGCATTTAAACCTACTAGTACTTTAATGGTACTAATATTTCTTCTGCCAAGTGTATCATAGAATGTTACATCATAAGTAGCGTCTTCATTATCTGCTATACCATTATTATTAATATCATCTGCATATTTGGTATATACAGTTAAATCTTTAATAATATTAGTAAAATCAGTAATTTTAGAATCACCTTCATACCAGCCGATAAATACATAATTTGTGTATTTAGGAGCATCCGGTACTGAAGCCGCCTTTCCTATTTCGACTTCTTGCATAGATATTTGACTATTGTTGAAGCTATCTATGAACTTCACTGTTCTTGTTGCAATCGTTTCTTTTTGTCTAGGTGAACCTGCATACATTGTCATAATAAACAATATAATTAGGAATAATATAGCAATGATTAACCTTTTTCTTTTAAACATAATACCCTCCCTAAATGTTTAAATTAATATTAACATTATGCTCATTATAATATACAAATTTTCAAAATTCAACAATTTTACCATATCCTATCATATTTAAATATTCTAAATAATTATATGTATATATTTAAAATCTTCGACAAAAAAAAGAATAAACTTTAATTTATTCTTCCAAATTCTTTTATCGGCCAAATTTTAAATACTATTTTTCCTTTAATATCTTCTTCTTTTCTTAAGCCAAATTCCGGACTTCTGCTATCTTCAGATTCACCACGATTGTCTCCCAATACTAAATACTTTCCTTCAGGTATTACTCCGTTAGGACAATCTTCTAATGAACAAAAATCTTCAAACAAGAAATTTCTGGTTATAATTTCTTCCGGCAGATAAGTTTCTTCATAAGATATATTATTGATATACAAAACATTATTCTTATAATCTATTTTTTCTCCAGGTAAACCAATAATTCTTTTAACATATGATTTGCCTTTATCATCAACGACATTAACAATATCATTTCTTTGAGGTTTTCCCATATTATAAAATAATTTGGATACAATAACCATTTCGCCTTCTTTTAAAGTTGGATGCATAGAATTTCCCGCTACCGGTTGAATAGCTATAACGAATACAAATAAAATAATCAGTGCCCCTACAAATAAAATATAACCAAAGAAATCTTTAATAAATTCAGTTACTTCACGGAAATCCATATCGCACCTCTTTCATTAATTAGTTACATATATTACTTTACCACTAGATAGTTCTAATTTAACACTAAAACCTAATACATAATTATATTTATTATATATAGTTAGTAAATGTTGCTCAGCAATTTCTTCTTCATAATCTTTTTGAAAATCACGATTGGCAATCTCTAAAACAGCTTTTTCAAATTCATCT
This sequence comes from Mollicutes bacterium, assembly GCA_012520055.1. Classification (GTDB taxonomy): domain Bacteria; phylum Bacillota_I; class Bacilli_A; order RF39; family UBA660; genus DUUS01. The sequence goes on along the minus strand of JAAYPA010000011.1, from coordinate 35,734 downwards.
GATTCATCTTCGATTCCTTTAGCAAATTTAATTGTAAAACTTCCATCCCAATTTTTATCTACGGGATAAACACTAGCTACAGTTTTATCAGAAGCTTTGGTATCACTTAAAGAAAAATTTTTACTAACAGTTAACTTAGTTTTCTTTATTACTTCATTATCATACTTATCGGTTATTCTTAAGGTTATTTCATAAGTACCTTCTTCTTTGATATATTCTTCTTGTTTATCATCAGCATATTCGGGAAAACAAGCTCCTGATAAGTCTTCACATTTGATTATAAATTCATCAACACGGAAGTTTTCATTAATTCCTACAGTTAACTCACCTACTTCGACAGTTGGTGGTGTAGTATCTTTAACAATTATTTTACCTTTTAATTCTTTATCATCTTTAGAAATCTTATAACTGTATTCACCGACACTGTCAGTATTATTATTTTCATCTAAATGAACTTTTGATACATCTAAAGTCCATCCTTCATAATTACCTCTTTTAACAAAGTTAGAAATATCACTTGGAACTTTAGCCCCTAATTCAACCTCGATATTTTTTAAACTAATATTATTATAGACATAAAAATAATAATAAGCTCCGGCTAATGCTCCTATCAAAAACAATATCAAAAGACAAGTAAAAAAAACCTTTACAGGATTACTTTCCTCAATATAAAAATCTTCATCAACCATTAAATCCACCTCGCAAAATAAATATTACGAGTATACCCGGATTCATAAGAATCAAAACAATTAATAATACTCATAGCAATATCTCTAATAGTATTATCACTTTTTTGAACTTTTATATTCATCATACTATCTTGCATGGCTTTACGAAAATAATAATCTTCTATATATTTATTTAAGACAAAATCAAATTGATTGATAATTTCTAAATCTTCTTTATTTTCAGGATCAACATTAAATATAAAATTCTTATAAATAAAGATAAGTCTTTCAGAAATATAATCGTCCTCAAAAAAATCAAAATTAATTATTTTATAAAAATTAGGACAATACTTTAAAATAATTTTGTTTTTTTTCATAGGCAATCTATCCTTTACTGTTTACAGTATAACATAAAACCACAAAAAAAAGAAATAGTTAACTATCTCTTTTTGTATATTAATAAAAAAAAATTAAAGTTATTTTTCTTCAGAATCATTAACTTTAATTACTTCTTTTCCTTTATAATAACCACAAGCTGTGCAAGCACGATGTGGTGCTACCGGTTCCCCGCATTTTTTACATAAAACAACGTTTGGAGCTGTTTTCTTTAAATGAGTGCGACGCATTCTTTTTTTAGTTTTACTGGTTCTCCTAAATGGAACTGCCATAGTATCACTCCTTCCTTAACTGTCAATCAACATTTATGGTAATTTCCCAGCCATCTCCCTTAATATTTTTTGCTACTAAGTCTGGCTTAACAACCCTGATAGGGACTTCCGAAACAATATTTTCCCACAAAATATCTAATAATTCAAGAGAAAATTGATTCTTTTCATTATTTTCCGGAATAATTTCTGATATTTCCGTATTAAAATCATAAGGAACTTCCTCTAAAGTAATTGCACAAGGAAGAATAAATGTTCCACTTACAATAACATTAAGTTCTATTTCTTCTTCATGATTAATTTGAATATCTCCATTGACATTAATATTTTCAAGTCTTAATATATCCGTATTTTGATAATATTCTTCCGGGATTATTATTGTTTCATCTATTTCTAATTTTTTTAAAGCATATAGTTTTCTTAAATCGATTTTCATATTACATCATTTTATTCATTTGTTGCATTAATTGCTTAACTTGTTTTTGACTTGGTTTACGTCCCATACCACTCATTAATGTTTCAATCATTTTTTCATTGATTGGGGGATTTTTCTTTAAATATTTTTTCATATAGGCTCTGCATATGACAAATCCTAAAATGGCACCGATTATAACACCGGCTAGTACTAATAATATATCTTGTAACATTTATATCACTCCTAAAAGTAATTATATCGTTTTTATTCCGAATTAACAAGCCTTAAATAATTCATTCCACTCAACCAGAAATAGTCTTTATTTTCAAAATCAATCACAAAAAGATTAGGTATATTATATAATGCTGTAAAAAAAGTACTATTTGGTTTATTACTCTTTAATATAAAATAACTATTAAAAATTATTAATTTACTTACCTCATCACTGTAGTAATCATTATACATATGAGTATTTCGATAAATACTGTATCCGTCATATCTTTTCATTTTACCTAGTAAGAATTTATTTATTTCTGATACCGATACTTTATCCGTAATACTTTTATACTGATTATATATATATTCAATATTGTCCGGATTACTCATTCTGATACTTAAATAAGTATTATATAAATTATAGGGAATATTTCTGGTTAACTTACTATATTCATCTTTAATTTTAAATACATAAAAAGTCCGCATCAAAATCACCAATCATATTATATTGGTTTTATCTTAAAGATAATGTCGAAATAACAAAAAAAGATACTTTACATTATCATTCTTTAAAATTAAAAATATAATCTAGAATTTTAACTTCATCACCGATATGTGCTCCAAGTCTTTCTAATTCTTCTTCGACACCCATATGTTTAAGTTTTCGAGCAAAACGGATAACGCTCTCTTCTTCCGTAAAACGAGTCATTAATAATAATTCTTCTATTTCTTTACCGTTTATTATCCAAACATTACCTTCTTTAGTTATAGTAAATTTAGGTTCACTTTCGTATTTATATACCATATGATTAATATCAGGTTCATCATATAGAGGCTTTTTTTCGGTTTCTTTAACAAGTTGATTTAAATATACAATTAATTCATCTAAACCTTCATTATAAAGAGCACTGGTGGAAAATATTTTTGTATTTGGGTATTTTTGTTTAAATTTTTGTAAATTTTCCTTAGCACCTTCCAAATCCATTTTATTGGCAATAACTACCGAAGGTTTTTGAATTAGTCTTTGATCATAATTTTCAATTTCTTTTAATATTTGTTCATAATCATTTAATGGATCACGATATTCTGATCCAGCCATATCAATAACATGAGCTATAACCTTAGTACGCATTGCATGTCTTAAAAATTTATGACCAAGACCAGCTCCTTCACTGGCTCCTTCAATAAGACCAGGTAAATCAGCTATAACAAATGAATCATCATATACTCTTACTAAGCCTAAATTAGGAGATAAGGTTGTAAAATGATAAGCAGCTATTTTGGGCTTAGCATTACTAATCATACTTAATATCGTACTTTTTCCGACACTTGGAAAACCAACAAGACCAACATCGGCTAAAACTTTTAATTCACATTTAATTCTCAGAATTTCACCCGGTTGACCAAGTTCACTCATTCGAGGAGCTTTATTAGATCTTGTGGCAAAGGCTTTGTTACCTCTTCCACCTCTTCCTCCATGAGCAATAATTACTTCCTCATCTTCCTTAATAATATCTGCAATTAACTCTCCGGTATCGGCGTTAGTTACGGTCGTCCCCATAGGCACTTTAATAATAATATTTTGGGCATTAGCTCCATGCCTATCAGAACCCATACCGTTTTCGCCCTTATGACCTTTAATGGTTTTCATCATTTTTAAATCTATTAAAGTACGAAGAGATTTATCGGATTTAAAAACAATGTTTGCTCCTTGACCACCATTACCACCGTTAGGTCCGCCCATTTCAACATATTTTTCACGACGAAAAGAAGTGCAGCCATCGCCACCCTTTCCGGCTATAAGTTTTACTGTTACCTCATCAACAAACATTGTTTATCACCTGCAAATGCGTATTCTAACATAACTATTTATTTAATTCCAGTATTGTTATACCTAAATTAAAAGGATCTCCATATATTTTTTTAATTCTTTTATCTTTTTTAAAATAATTATTAATTACTTTTTTTAAAATTCCTTGCCCAATTCCATGAACAATAACAATCTTATCTTTACCCATGATAAGATTGTCATTTATAAAATCACTGATGACCCAAGTAACAGTATCACTGGTATAACCATGAACATCTAAAGTCGGTAAATTAACTAAAAAAGGATCTATCATTGGGAAACATTAGGAGCGGGATTTTCTTTATTAGTTTCAATTATTTCCGGCGCTGTTTCTTCCGGTCTATCTTGATTATTATCAATATTTTCTTCTTTTATACCCGCTAATCTAAGTACTTCAGAAAGATTCGGAACAGCATCAATACATCCTAATTTAGTCATAGCTAAACCTCCGGTTATATTGGCAATTTTAACTGCTAAATCTATTCCATAATTATTAATTAAACCAAAGCAGAATGCTCCAAAGAACATATTACCAGAATTGGTATCATCAATTATTTTTTCCAATTTAATAGCAGGAAGCATTTTAACTTTGTTGTCACTAACATACAGTACACCTTTTTCTTTAAGAGTTATAATATATTGAGCTTTATTTAAATCTTTAATTTTTTGCATAAAATTGACTAAACTTTTAGTTTTATTAAATTCCAAGTCCATTTTAGCCAGCGCTTTGGCATAACCCATATTAGCTACAACATAGCTACATCTTTTACTAATATTATAAACAGTTTCCGAAACTTTATTAGCAAATAAAATACTAATTGCTTTAGGAAAATTATTTAAAGCCGCTATGCTACCGGCCGGATCGGTACCATCCATAATAATATAATCAGGGATGAAATCATATTTGTATTTAGTAAGATTAATATCCGGATTATCGACAATTATTTGCGTAGAGCTACCATTTTGATTATTAATTAAAATATAATTAAAACCGGTTGGATGTTCATAATTTATTTCAATATATTTGGTATTAACTCCAACACCTTCTAATTCACTTTTAATCTTATTACCATAGGCATCACTACCGACAACCCCGTTAAAATAAACCGGTGTATTCCACTTATTTAAAAGAGTTGCTGCGCAATATACTGCTCCACCACCCATTTCCAATTTTTCTTTTAAATTATACTTTGCCCCTTCACTAACAAAATTTTGTAGAGAAAGTATAACATTATAGACCGGTTTACCTATTACTAAAACTTTCATATTATCACCCTTTTATTTTGTGTTTATTTTATTTCAATCTTTATGATAAATTCTCGGTTAATCATTGTATTATCATCAAGTATGATAAATTCCGGAGTAACTTCCGTAACTACTCCTTTTTTACTATTATAGTAATAGCCTAACTCATAAGTAATTTTTATTTCTTTATTCAGTAAATCCGTTAACATCAGAATCTATCCTCTCTATTATAATAATTTTAACATGCTTTTTAAAATTCGTAAAGTAACTTCATAAGAAAATAAAAAGAGTTCAAGTAACTCATTATTATTTCAATATACTAGGTAGTTCATTGGTATAAAATATACTTGTCTTATGCAGGGCTCTAGTCATAGCTACATAAAGTAATTTCATATCTATATCTTTTTCTATTTTATAATTTTCCTTATTTACATCTAATAAAATAGTTGCATCAAATTCTAATCCTTTAACTAAACTAGAAGCTATAGTACAAATCCCACCATTATAATTCTTATCTTCAAATGTTATATTAGGAACTACTATGCCCATATCTTTTAATCTGCGATTAATTCTCAATGCTTCGGCTTCGGTTTTGGTAATAATGGCCATTGATTTATATCCTGCTGCAAGATTTTCTTCTATTAAAGCTTTAACATGTAATACTGTTTCATCCTCTGATAATTTAATATAATCTACTTTATCACCATGTCTTACAATCTCTTCAGAAATATTCCCGGTTAAATATTTTGATATTTTATTTGCTTCTTGCATTATTTCATGAGTAGTTCGATATGATTGATTTAATTCAAATAACTGACACTTATTATCAAATACTTTAGTTTTGACCGAATCCCAATCTTTAACTGCCCTATAGGAATAAATAGATTGATTTAAATCACCAAATATTGAGAAATTAGCATTAGGAAACGTATTTTTTATAGCTTTAAATTCTATTAAATTAAGATCTTGAGCTTCATCTATTATAATATGAATTATATCTTTATATTGAGAAACAGAAGATAGTTTTGATTTAAGTAATATCATCGGTCCAATATCTTCTCTGGATAAGTTTTTTTTACCAAGTCTTTTTAAAGTTTCATTCTTAAATTTTAAAATACCCGGTAAATCTAAATATTTTTCAATATTAGTTATAAATCGTATATAATGCTGTAATACAGTTTTACTAGCTAAACTAAAATGTTCTTTAATTACATCAGCAAGACCCGTTTTAAGTTCTTCTATAATCTTATCTCTTTTTTCAAATAAAGATATTCTTTCCTTGCTTTCTTGTGGTAATTCTTTAATTTGGCAGCTAATTTCTTTAGTTAAGAAATCCTCAAGTTTACCAAAATCTGATTTAATATCATTTTTAACATTACTTATCAAACGCTTTTGAATAGAAGCAATATTATCTAATAGTTTTACGTTTTTACCAGTTAAAAAAGATGCAATGTAGTCTTTCGTAAAAATAACTTTATTTAAGTACTTAATATCAGAGTTTAAATAATAATCCATTAACTCATTAACATACATATCTAAAGCTTTTTCAAATCCGAAAGAGTTCTCTATTATAATATCATCTTTTATATCATTATTTAAATATTCCTGTAATTCTTTAGAAGGATCTGCCACCGTAATTTTTTCACTGGTTGCTTTTTTAACTAAATCATTTAAAGTTATTTGAACTGCATTTTCTACATCTAAATCCGGTAAAACACTTGAAATATAATTTAAAAAATATGGGTTTGGACCAATTATCATAAACTGTTTTGAATTTACTAAACTATTATTAGTAGTATTAAATAGATACATTAAATAAGCGATTCGATGCAATGCTACACTGGTTTTACCTGATCCAGCAATACCTTGTACTATTAAATTATCACGGCTATTGTAACGAATTACTTGATTTTGTTGTTTTTGAATAGAAGAAACAATGCTTTTCATACGGTTATTTGCATGAACATCTAAATATTCTTGTAAAATAACATCTCTTCCAACCAAATCAACGTCTAATGCTTTCTTTAGTACAAAGTTTTCAATAATAAGTTGTCTCTTTAATTCAATAATACCACTTATTTCTCCTTCGGGAGCAATATATGAAGCCTTACCTATGGAATTATCATAATACATTCCCGCTACCGGAGTTCGCCAGTCAATGACATATAATTTATATTGATCATCCCATACATTGGCTTTACCAATATAATATTTTTCAGGATGATTATGGTTCTTTTCTTTAAAATCTATCCGACCAAAATAAGGAGATGGCGCAATAGTTTTTAAAATTCGAATACGATTATGCATTATATTCAGCATAGAATTATTAAGTAAATGTTGTCCTCGCTGCCTGTCCTCAAAACTTAATTTCTCTTTTGATTTTTTTTGATGAGCTAAAGTGGTGTTTTCAATATCATTTTTAATTAACTTATTAACTGTTGCAAGATATTTTTCTTCTTCTATAAATTTACTATCTACCATTTTAACCACCTTACTTTTATTTATTTCTAATAATTATTGATTCAAAAAATCTTTCCTGAAATTCAGTAAGTGCTTTAATCTGTTCATCCGTATAATTAACATTTTGAGGTGCCACTACTAATTTATCATCGTTATCATTAGTTCGATGAATAATAGCTATAACTTTACCGGTAAATTCTTCTACTGGTTCAAATACCCCAAGGACGTAGGCATCGATTTCTTCACCATCGCCACTTATGGTACCAGGAATATATCCATAATTAAGTAAGTAAAGAAACCCGTGTTTAGGATGTTTAGCTCCAAGCATGCGATCCATTTTAACTGTTATCAGTTTATCAAGATATTCCTTGCTATCCAATATTATCCCAACCTTTAAAAAAGACTACTTTTAATTAAGTAGTCTTCAATTTTCAAATAAATGGCGTCCCCAGTACGATTCGAACGTACGACCGCACGCTTAGAAGGCGTGTGCTCTATCCTGCTGAGCTATGAGGACGTTTCTTAAGAAGCAAACTAATTATACAAAATATTTGCTTCTTATTCAAGTATTAAAGTTCAATTTCCATGATTTTTTGGTATTTCGGAATTAAGCCTTCTTTATTAGAACTTAAACTTGGTTTAACTTGAAATACTCCCGGAAAAGAATTACCTTCAATAATAACCGGACCCTTTTCACTTATTGCTACGTCCCAGCCTACGTATTTAACTTCCGGTATTTCTTTAGCGGCATTTATTACCAAATCACAAGCTTCTTTATATAAAGGTACTTTAAATCCGGTAATTTTGACATTAGTTAAAGGATGTTTAACAAAAATATTATCACCTTGATCAATAGCAGGAACTATTATTACTCCTTCATCATTAACAAAAGTATACATACTACCACTTGAAAAATTATCTGTAACTCCCCCATTACCTATTTTAAATACTGAATTCATAACATAAGCATTTTTCCCATCAAAGAAAGTAAATAATCTTAAAGTATTTACTGACTTAGAATATAGCTTATTAATATCAGAATGTTGTCTAACACACTCTTCAATCAGAAATTGTTTGTTTTTAATTATATTATTAAATAATTTTTTTAAATCAGTCTTTTTATTAATAGAGTATTTTTCAACTCCTTTACCACCTTCACCATCAAGTGGTTTAACAATTATTTCTGAATGTTTCCCTAGAAAACTTTTAAATTCATCAAAACTATTTTTAGTAAGAACTAAATAATCTCTTTTTAAATATTTTTTAAAAATATCATTAAAAATGCTTTTATCATCAAACTTATAAAAATAATCAGGATTATTATATTTTTTAACAATTAAATTATTTTTAGTTCTGGTTAAATAGGTTTTTCTTTGTTTTCGGTTTAATAAATAAAATTCAAATTCCTGATAATCATAATATCCGGCACCATAGGATAGTCCACAATAAATGACATCAAAGAATATGAAAATAACATTCTTATTAGCTTTTTTACTTATTTTTTTAATTATTTTAAGCATATTCCGAATATCAATTTTTCTAGCATACCTAAGAATAGTTTTTAGTTTTCCCATATTTTCACCTAAGATTATCTTAGCACAATAAATTAACTAAATAAAGCTTTTAAAAAGTCAATTAATTTACCTACTCCATCATTTAAAATTGTATCAATAGTATTACTTAATTTATCTCCGGCCTTAGAATAAATATTACGGTAATCAGGAACATCCGCTTTAATATAATCTTTAATATCAACCGGTTTACCATCTTCTAAATCTTTTTCAAACTGCATAATAGCTTCATTAGTTAAAAGAGTATTTTTTTTAAGTTTATTTTCATAATAACCAGTTTTACCCGAAACATACACTGAAATAAACGCTATTACTAAAAAGTAAAAAATATATTTAAATTTATTATTTTTCTTTTTAGTTTCCATAAGCTCACCTATTACTAATATATAATTATAAGCTTAATTAATATGTCAAAAAAAATCACCATAAGGTGATTAGTCATTAAGTTCCATTTCAACAAATTCAGAATCATTTCCTAAACGATCTTTTTTGATAATAGTATCAGTTGTAACAAATCCAATATTTTCAGCTGACTTTAATGCTCTTTTATTCCATGATCTAATTTCCAAATATATTTTAGAATTAGGAAATCTCTTTTTTATATCTTCTAGGCTATCTTTTGTAAAATAGTTACCCATTTTTTTACCACAATATTCTGGCTTTAAACCAATCCCAAAATATATACGTCCATCAGGCATTTCTTTCATGCTAGTATATGCTACAACTTCATCATTTTTTAAATAACAAATATAATTATCAGCTTTTTTCGGATTAACCATACCATAATTATTTTCTTTCATTTCTTCAAAAGATGGCAAATTATAAACTTCATAATGTCCTTCGTACTTCCATAAAGCAATTTGCCTAGCTATTTCTTCATTCATTGACTTTTTTATTAAATTATCCATATCAACACCCATACTATTATATTATATTAATATGTTTTTTTTATTTCTTTAATAAGTGCTTCTGCAAGAAGACTCACACTGTTATAGACTTCATCAATCTTATTGTCAGGTCCACCTATTTCTACTAAAAAAGTATTAGTATCAAAATCCTGATTATATTTACCATTTTTACTATAATAAACATTTTTAATAACACTTTCATAATTACTTTTAATATAGTCATGTAGTCTCATAACAAGGTTTTGATTTTCATTATATTTTTCATGATTCATACCGACAACAAACATCAGCTTAGCATAAGTTAGTTTATCTATTGTAGTAGTCCCTGAAACACTATCCCTGTGAAGATCTATAAAATATTTGATAGATGGATAATCTTTTTTAGCTTCTTCTAAAAGCATTCTACTAGCTAAATATGAACTTCCATAAGACCACCCGTTTAAATTAAGAATTTCTTTAATATTAGCATCTTCTACAATAGAAAATATTCCTTCTTTTTCTAAGGCTTTCTGAAGCATGACAGAGGCCATATATACAGTTGGAGTAATATTATATTCTCTTAAAGAACCTGGATTATAATCTTCGGTCTGATGAGTATTATAAATATATACCAAAGGCTCTTTAACTTCTATAACTACTTTAGTACTTTCTTCTTCATAATTAACTGCTTCTAGCTTTTTAAAGTTACTAAAAGATAACTTTAGCATTGTATTAGGACTCGTCAAATTTATATTAAGTAAATCATAAATTGAAATTTCGCCTATTAAGTTATTAGAAGCTATGGCTAAATATTCATTAATTCTTTTTTCATCAGTTAAACTGATTTTAGTTTTTATTAAATATTTTATCGTAAATGAAAAAGAGAAATATGCTATTAAAACACATATAATTATTTTTATAAGTAAATATCTATGTCTTCTTTTAGCAATAAATCTCTTCTTCATAGGTTCACCTATAATAATATATAATTTTATATTTAAATATTATGTCAAAAAAAGCATCGCTAGAATGATTGAAATTTTATATACTTATTTTTTATATTGAAATTTTTTTTACCTTATCCAAAGCAATAAATGCTTTTTTTACTTCATACTCTCCTGTTGTTTTTAATCCTAAGTTATCTAGTTTTTCTTTTAAGATAGTTTTAATATTTTCATCGTTTGGATCTTGTAATTCTTCTTCGGTTGCTTCTATTTCCATATATAATCCTTCTGGATTTGTTATTTTTTGAATAACAACTTCAGTATTATCTTTTTTATAGATATAAGAATTATTTTCTACTTCAAATAAAGTAATGAAATCAACTATTTCTAGCATTTGTTTAACTTTATCTATAGAGTCTATATTTGTTTTAAATTTATTTTGAGAAATGATTTTACCATCTTGAGCATATGTTTTGTTTTTATATACTAATTGTTTTTTAGGATTATCATCTACTATTTCTCTAATAAGTAAACATTTACTTAAAATTTTATAATTATCTAATGTTAAATCAATACTTTTATGCGCCATATAGTAATCTCTCATATAATATTTTTCTACAAATTCAAATCCTTGATCTTCTAATTTTTTTAAAACTTCTTCTAAACTTTCAAGAATACTTATTGTAAGCTCTACCTCTCTCATACCATCACCTATTTAGATTATATCAAATATTTTGTGATATAATAAAGCTTAAATATAGGAGGTTTATGAAAGCTATAATTATTGGTGCAAGCAGTGGAATGGGAAAAGAACTGGCTAAAATTCTTGCAAAAGAAAAATATGAATTAGGCTTAGCTGCAAGAAGAACCGAACTTTTAAAAGAATTAAAATCCGAATTAGATACCAAAAGTTTTGTTAAATATATTGATGTATCTAAAACTGATGAAGCAATGAATAATTTATCCGAATTAATAAAAGAAATGAAAGACGTTGATTTAATTATTATTACTTCCGGAACTGGTTATATTAATTATGAACTAGATTGGTCTAAAGAAAAAGAAACTATTGATATTAATGTTAGTGGCGTTACTTCTATGATTAATATTGCTTTTAAATATTTTATGAAAAAGCAAAGTGGTCATTTAGTAGTCCTATCTTCAATTGCTGCTTTGAAAGGAAATAATGATAGCCCAGCCTATAGTGCTTCTAAAGCATTTCTTGCTAATTATTTAGAAGGCCTTAGATTAAAAATAAAAAAAGATAAATTAAACATTACCATTACAGATATAAGACCGGGACTAGTTGATACCGATATGGCTAAAGGTGAAGGTTTATTTTGGGTTCAACCGGTAGATAAAACCGCTAAACAAATATATATTTCCATTAAGAAAGAAAAAAGTTGCCTATGTTACAAAAAGATGGAAACTTATTGCATTTTTAATGAAATGGTTTTAAAAATAGAGTTTGATGGATCAATCTCTATTTTTTTGAATTTAAATCACAATACTTTAATTGCCGAATCAATAACATCATAGAATTCTAGACGTAAACACACTTCAAGAAAATTATCAATTGATTCCAAAGTCAAATTTTCTAATAACAATTTCATTTTAACTTTAATTTTTTATGAAAAAACTACTTGAGAAATTACTAGTATAACTCCATTGCTATAAAAAAAGAATTGAACAAAAATTCAATTCTTTTAATCCAATTTTACACTAACTAGTTTAGATACTCCTGATTCTTGCATGGTAACTCCATAAAGATTGTTAATGTATTCCATTGTTCTTTTTTTATGCGTAATGATAATAAACTGGGTATTGGTATTTAAATTTTTTAGGTAGTTACCAAACATATCAACATTAACTTCATCAAGAGCAGCTTCCACCTCATCAAGTAAACAGAAAGGTACTGTTCTAATATTTAGAATAGCAAAAAGTAGTGCTATTGCTGTAAGCGTTGATTCTCCACCGGAAAGAAGTCTAGTATTCTTAATATCTTTTCCAGGAGGAACTGCATATATTTCTAAACCAGTATTTAAAATATCATTTGGATCGGTTAAAACAAGTTTACCCTCTCCACCTTTAAATAACTTCGTAAATACCCTACCAAATTCTTGATTTAATTCTTCATATGTAGACATTAATCTTTCTTTCATGTTAGTATCTAATTCATTAATAACTTCTAAAATATCTTTGATAGAAGTTTCTAAATCTTCCTTTTGTTTAGACAAGAATTCGAATCTCTTATTAATTCTTTCATATTCAGATATTGCTCCAGTATTTACTTCACCTAAAATTTTAATATCCCTTTTTAAGGTATTTACTTTACTGCGAGCAGTATTTAAATCTTCTTTTAATTCAAATTCTTTAATAGCTTTTTCATAAGTTATTTCATATTCTTCATTTAATCTAAGTAATAAATTATCCAATTTAGATTCTAATCTCGTTATTTGAATTTGAATATCTTTTAGTTCATTTTGTTTTTTATTATATTCACTGTTTGCTTTACGAGTTGTTACTTCTATTTCCCCTATTTGGGCCTGTAAATCATTTTTATTCATCTTAAGTTCATTTAATTTAATTTCTAAGTTTTCTGTTTGTGATTTTATTTCGTAGTATCTACTTAAGATGGTTTCTATTTCTTCATCTAGCTTTTTGTTTAAAATTCCTTTCGTACCTCTTGTTTCATTTAAAAGATTATCTAAACTACTTTTTATATTAGATAAGTTTTGGTTTTTTCTAAGAATAGTTTCTTTTAATGAGTTCAAATTATTGGTACTATTAAATATTTTGTTTTCTAAAATTTTTAAATTATAATCTATTTCATTAATTTTATTCTCATGGTCTTTTATTTGACTTACTTTTTCTTTAGATAGTTTAAGTAAGTTTTCCAGTTCAAATTTTTGATTTAGTATACCACTAGAGTTTTTAGAAGAACCACCGGTAATACTTCCACCTGAAGCAATTAGTTCTCCTTCTAAGGTAACTATTTTATATAGATAATTAATTAATTTACCAATCCTGTTAGCTCCATTTAAATCTTTGGCTATTATGACATTACCAAGCTGATTTAAAATAATATTACGATAAATCGGATTACATTTTACTAAATCTGATGCTATCCCGACAAATGCATCTAAATCTTTAATCTTTAAAATAGTATTACTGTCTACTCCTCTTGGTTTAATAATATTTAAAGGAAAGAAAGTAGCTCTACCTAAGAAGTTAGATTTTAAATAATTAATAGCTTCTTTAGCAGATTCTTCCGTATCAACAATAACAACATTGGCTGAATAACCTAGTGAAGTATCAATCGCTGTACTGTATTTTTCTTCGGTTTCTATAAGCTTACCTAAATAGCTATGGATACCTGATAATCTATTATTATTTACTACACTTCTAACAGCACTTGGTACTTTATAATCATTTTCAATAGTTTCATTTAAGATTTCAATTTTATTTTTTAAACTAATATCTTCTTTATTTAGAAGAGCTAATTTCTTTAATAGTACTTCTTTTTCATAAGTTAAGTTGTTATATTCTCTCGTTATTTTTTCATGCTCGGTAGTTTTTTCTGTCAATTCTTTTTCTTTAGTTTTAAGATCTTCTTCAGACATTTTTAAATTATTCTTTAAATCAAGTTCTTTTTCTTTTAAATTTACTAAGTTTTCTTCTAGTTTGACATCTTCTACTTTATATTTTTGTCTTTCCAACATAACTTGTTTTTCACCGGTTAATTTAGATAGTTCCGTATTTAAAGCATATAATTTATCAGTTTTTTCACTTATGTCTTCTTCTAATTTTAATAGTTTTAATTTTAAATTATCGACTTTGGAATTTTCAATAATATTACTGTTATCTATTTTTAAAATTTCTTCACTTAAAGTTTTTTCTTTTTCTTTGTCTTCTTCATATTCAGTATTTATTTCTTTAATATCATGAGCTATTAAAGCTATTTCGGTTTCCTTTAGTTCTTCTTTAAATTTCAAATACTTAGAAGCCGTTTCGGCTTGAGCTTTCAAAGGTTCTAAGTTAATAGATAATTCATCTATAATTAAGTTGATTCTGGATAGATTATCATTTGTCTTATCTAATTTTCTTAGAGTTTCTTCCTTACGTTTTTTATATTTTAAAACTCCGGCAGCTTCTTCTAAGATACTTCTTTTTTCTTCCGGTTTACCGCCCACTATTTCGCCTATTTTACCTTGCGAAATAATTGATAAAGAATTAACACTTGAACCCGAATCAATAAATAAATCAGTAATATCTTTAAGTCTTACTTGTTCTCCGTTTATGAAATATTCATTTTCTCCAGTTGAATAAACAACTCTTTTTATTTCAAGTTCAGTTAAATCACTATTTAAATAATGATCGGAATTATCAATAGTTAAAGATACCCAAGCTCTGGTTAAGGGGTTACGAGATTTAGATCCACTAAAAATAACATCAGTCATCGTATTTCCACCTCGGATATCTTTGACTGATTGCTCCCCTAAAACCCATTTTACGGCATCTACTATATTACTTTTACCACTACCATTAGGACCTACAACTCCGGTTATACCCGATTTAATATCGATTTCGGTCTTATCGGCAAAGCTTTTAAAGCCATGAATACTAATTCTAAGAAGTTTCACTTTTTATTTTCACCTGCTTTTTTTGATATGGCATCATAAGCTGCATTTTGTTCAGCTTCCTTTTTATTCTTACCTTTTCCGCGACCATAAACAATCCCTTCCACAACAACCTCTACTTCAAAAAGTTTATCATGAGCCGGACCGCTTTCATTTATAACATTATAAATAACACTTTTTTTATCAGTTTGGACTAACTCTTGTAATAAAGATTTATAGTCTTTATTAAACCCTATACCTTTTTTTAGATATGGCAGTGCTACATCCATTACAAATTCTCTTGCTTTATTAAAACCACTATTTAAATAAATAGCAGCTACGATACTTTCAAATACATCAGCTGCTATGGTTTCACTGACATTATTTTCAAGACCATGACCTAGTTTGATATATGGGGTAATACCTAAATCATCCATATACGTAGATAAAGCTTTTTCACAAACAAAAGAAGCTCTGATTTTAGACATTTCTCCTTCAGAAAGCTCACAATTTTTATAAAAGTATTCACTTATAATTAATTGTAAAACTGCATCACCTAAAAATTCCAGACGTTCATAATGTTTCCCACCTTCTTCATTGGCATACGAAGAATGTATTAAAGCTATCTGTAATATTTTATTGTCATTATTAACCCCATATTTTGATAAATCCATAGCATTTCACCATTTTCATTATACATTAACAAGTTTAAAAACTCCAGTTTTTTTAATTCCGAAGGTTTTTATTTCTTAATTAGGCCTTTTAATTCATTTATCTTTATTTTATAGCGATTATTTTGGTCATTATTAAGTCCGATACTCTCATCGAAAACATTTATAATTTCTATTAGTTGATCATCATAATTCATTTCCAAATAGTATATTGGACCTTCATAAGTTATGTCTCCATCAATAATTTCACCAGAAGAGATTAAATTAATTATTTTTTCAATTTTTTTTGTATCTGTAATTGTTTTTACCTTTTCTTTGATAGCATTTTTTACAATTATACTATTTGTAGCTGAGATATTATCAATTACTTCATCACTAATCCAAATCATCTTAGTGCCTTTACTATTATTATCAGTAACCTGTTGTTCTAAATTAACAGTACAACCACTTAATGTTATACATATCAAGAATAATATTAGTGAATTTAAATATTTTTTCATCATTATCAACTCCTGATTATATTTTATCATAATATCTTATTTAACAAAATATAAAGCTTTATAATTTTTAAGCTTTTAAAAATATATAATATATAGTAGAATTATAAGAGGTGAGTATATGAAGAAACTCTTAATTAAGTTAATAGATTTATATCAGAGTACTCCGATTGGCACTCATAAACATTGTCGCTTTACCCCAACATGTAGTGCCTATATGAAAGAAGCGATAACACGCTATGGTGCATATAAAGGATTAAGATTAGGAATAAAAAGATTATTAAAATGTCATCCATTTGGTAAACATGGTTATGACCCGGTAAAGGAGAATTTATGAAAAAATTAATTATACTAATTATTTCTATCATTTTTATAACAGGTTGTGATTTTATTAAAATGGACGATTTTGATGGAATAGATATTTATACAACCGCTTATCCTATTGAATATATTACAACAAGACTTTATGGTGATTATTCAAATATATATAGTATTTATCCAGATGGGATTAATATTAAAGAATATACAATTACCAATAAAAAAACAAATGAATTCAGTAAAGCTCATTTATTTATTTATAATGGTTTAAGCAGTGAAAAACAAATAGCAGCTTCACTAATTAATAAAAACAAAAAATTAAATATTATTGATGTATCAAGAGGTTTGGAAATAAAAAACGAAGATGCCGAGCTATGGATTAGTCCTTCTAATTGCTTAATGATAGCTCAAAATATCAAAAATGGTTTAAAAGAATATATTAATAATACTTCCATCTTAGAAGATATTGATAATAATTATGAAGAATTAAAAATTGATATTTCCGAATTTGATGCTGAATTAAAACTTATAGCGGAAAACGCCGGTAATAAAACTTTAATCGTAGCTAATAAAGCTTTCAATTTCTTAAGTAAATACGGATTTGAAATAATTAATGTTAATGATGAGGATTCATCTTCTACAGCTTTTGCGAGAGCTAAAAAAGCTTTTAGTAATAAAGAAAATCAATATTTATTTATCATTTCTGATACAGATGAAAATAATGAAAATATTCAAACTCTAATTAATAATGGAGCTAAAATTACCAGAATAAATAAAATGGATAATATCAGTGATGAAGATCGAAAAAATGATAATGATTATATGACATTTATGAAAGACTTTATTGAAGCTATCAAAGGCGAAGTATATTAACAGCTTAGGCTGTTTTTTATTATAAAAATTACTATTAATTAGTCATTTTCATTGACTTTAAAGGCTAATTATTGTAAAATCTTCTTGTGGCTTGGAGCAGTACTCAAGAGGCTGAAGAGGCGCCCCTGCTAAGGGTGTAGATCGGGTAACCGGTGCGGAAGTTCAAATCTTCTCTGCTCCGCCATTTATGATTATTTAAAAGTCTTGTAAAAAATAAGATTTGCAAGGCTTTTTTTGTTTTATAAAAGTATTATAAATGATTTAATAATTATATTTCAGTAATATAATTGGAAAAAATCTATGGTTGATGTCCAAAATATTTACTTATACGAATGTATTGTTCAAATGAGATTTAAAATAATTAAAGTTTTAAGAGCACAATACGAAGGCAGAGAATTGACAACTGATGAAGTAGACAAAATTCTTAAAGACTGGGAACCGATGAATGAAAAAGTTTTCAATCAAACAAAAGAGGCAATAAAAAAATTAGTCAAAAAAGTAGAAAAAGATAATGATGATTTACGATTTTAAAATTAATAATTAAGTATGATTTAATAAACATCATACTTTTTTTATGTCGTTTTTTTAGAACTAGACATATCACTTTTGCCCTAGTTAACAAAATATAGATGAAACATGCCCTATATTTTCTTTATTCTTTTCAATTTCAAAAAAAGTACCGATTGTTCGGTACTATCAATTACTTCGTTTTTGGTTTTAAATTTAATTCGTTTATTATTTTTGTTGCTGGATACTGATCTAATAATGAACTACTAACTATGTTTAATTTACTAGCCAGTTCTTGTCTTAAATCGTTTAATAAGTTTATATCTGTATTTATCTTTATATCATAAATTGCTTGCTACATTGCTTTATAATCTTGTTTTTTAGTTTTTCTTAATAAAATATTAATAATTTCATCTAGTCTTTCACGAGTAATTATATCAGAATTTACTGGTTGAATTTTTAAGAGAACTTCCATCAAATAATTTAATTTATGTCTACCAAATTATGTTTTACAAAAAATTCAATTACTCCTTTAACCATAAACCTTGTTTGTTCATCGGTATATTCACTGTTTATTTGTGTTCTAATAATTTTTCCAATATAATAAGAATCATTTAGAACTTCTTTTAAATTTTGATTTAAGATTTTTTCAAATCTTTCTTTGAAATTTGATTTGCCATCATAATAGAAATATGAACTAGGAATAATATCTGGCATCTTCACTAACAACTTAGGATAATTTGAAATAATGTTTTGCAGAATATCTTTTTTTAGTTCGTTAGGAACGTCTTCTGACACAATTAATTCTATAACTTGTTCAATTTGACCATTTTCTAGCAATAAAATTATTAGATTAACAGCTTTTGTATCAGTTCTATGTTGAATATATTGGAAAGATACACTCATGTTTTGGTAAAAATCGTCAATGCTTTTGTTTACTACAGGATTTGTTTCTTTAAGAACCTTTAAATCTTCAGTTGGAATGTCAACATCATTATTTGTTAAATTGATTATAAAACCCTTTTCAATTAATACACTTCTTAAATCATCAAATAAATTTAGAAATGTTTTTTTAGCTACATCAAATATATATCCGTGTGCATCTGTTAATTCAAAAGGTGTGAAATCAGTGGTATTACGATATATTCCTAAAATCTTTGTTATTCTATCAATAATGCTATATTTTGTTTGATTCTTATTTCTTGTTTATAATTTTCAATTTTTTCATTATTATTCATTATATTATTCCCCCTAAACAATGAAATTTATAAATATTATATCACTTTTCTATTTTCCACAAATATTTTTTATAGTATTGCTTTTTTCAACAATTTTTTTCAAAACAATATTTCTATTTTTCTTTTATATTAGTATCAGCAAAATTTAAGAGATTTGCTTTCTAAATTTATTTTTTTGCTTTATTTAAAGTGTAAGCTAAATATTTCAAAACCTCCCTAACCATAATCATCATAACAAATATTTTTATAAATTAAAAATTATATTTAAATTTAGGTTATTAAAAAAATATTATTGGACACAAGTATGAAGATAATCATACCGGTTTATCTAAAAATAATATTAACGGAATTTGATTTTGTTTCATACTTACACATTTTACATAAAATGAGATATAAATAATAAATTTCCCTTGCTATAACTTTCATTTATTAAAAGTTTATTTTTTTATAGTAATATAAATTGATATTGTAAATTTTAACTTTTTAATGTATAATTACCTTTATAAGTAATTTTATTTTGTCTCCATAGCTCAGCTGGTAGAGCAATCGCCTCTTAAGCGATGGGTCGCGGGTCCGAATCCCTCTGGGGACACCAATCAAAAAATTGAACTGTTTTTTAAGAAACAGTTTTTATTTGTCAAATTTTGACAGAATCATGACAAATATTTAACTATCATTTTTTTATTGATTATTTCAGCGAAATGTAAGTAATGGACATTTTTTATTATTTTATCAATTCCTTTTTTTGAAAAAAGTGTTATAGTTACACTTGAGGTGAATATAATTATGAGTTACCCTAAAGTATTATTTAAAATTATGTCTTTTGAAGAAAATATTGAAGTGATAACAGATTTTATTTTTCGTGAATCTCAAAATAAAGATAAAGAAAACACAAAGTATTTTAAAAATCATTTTACCGAAATTAGTAATTATGATTTTTCCCAATTAAGTAAGGATGAAATAAACCAAATACTACTTAATATATTAGCAGATAGTTGGACTAAAGAAATGGATAAATCACAAGATATTATAGATAAATACCAACAAAATTGGAATGAGATTAATGATGATGTAATGAAGGGATTATCTAAAAGATTAAATATAAATTGGCCAAGTGATTTTTCAAATATTATAGCTCGAATTGGTGTGTTAAATGCTTGTCCCAGATATATAAATCAAAGAACATTTGATATAAAAATTACTGATGATTTAAATGAAATGCGAATGATAGTCATTCATGAATTATGTCACTTTATATACTTTGAAAAATGGAAACAATTATTCAACGATAACGACGAAAGTCATTATAATTATCCTCATCTGATATGGTATTTAAGTGAAGCTATAATTGATCCATTATTAAACAATAATATTTTTAAAAATTTTACTAATAATTTTGAAATTAATTCTTATGATATTTTCTATAAAAAAATGATAGATAATGAATCAGTTGTTAATCAATTAAGAAATATATTAGCTCAAAAATCAATCGATGAAGGAATTATAGAATGTTATAATTTCTTCATAAAAAATGAAAATATAATTAAAAAAGGTAAATCGGAACAATAAAATTCATAAATAGTTTTATTAATAATTAATTTATAATTAGCTATAATATATTTAGAAAGGATAATATATGGAAGAAATCAAATATAATAAATTATTTGCAAGTAAAGAAAGTATAGCTGGTACATATATTGAAGAAAAAGAATACCCTTTTGAAGTATTACCGGAAATAAAAGATTTTATATATAATATCATCAAAAGTTTAGATCCTAATGAATATACAATAACTGATAATATAGCAATCGCTAAGGATGCTACAGTACATCCTTCGGCAATAATTATCGGACCAGCTATTATTGGTCATAAAACAGAAATCAGAGTTAATGCATTTATAAGAGAAAATGTTATTATTGGTAATAATTGTATTATAGGTAACTCTTGTGAAATTAAAAATTCTATTATTTTTAATAATAGTCAGGTACCTCATTTTAATTATGTAGGTGATTCTATTTTAGGTTTTAAATCTCATTTAGGTGCCGGAGTTGTAATATCAAATTTAAAAGCAGATCAATCCAATGTAACAATTAAAAATAATAATGAGTGTTTAGACACTAAACTTAGAAAATTTGGATCCTTAGTTGGTGATTATTCCGAAGTAGGATGTAATTCTGTATTAAATCCCGGTACTGTATTAGGGCAAAATGTTACGATTTATCCAGTTAATGGAATTAGAGGATATGTTCCTGAAAACCATATATATAAAAATTGTCAAGAAATAGTAGCTAAAGAATAATTCATTTTGAATTATTTTTTATTTCTAATAGATAATTTGTTGCTTTTTTATGGAATTTTGGCTAAAAACTGTTGCAAAATAATAAGTTTTATTATAAAATGAAATAGGTCTTTTGTTGTACGGACCTGTAGCTCAGGTGGTTAGAGCGCACGCCTGATAAGCGTGAGGTCGATGGTTCAAGTCCATCCAGGTCCACCATTTTTATTTAATGGCCCGTTGGTGAAGAGGCTTAACACACTGCCCTTTCACGGCAGCATTCATGGGTTCGAATCCCGTACGGGTCACCAGATATGAGGAAGT
This sequence comes from Mollicutes bacterium, assembly GCA_012520055.1. Lineage (GTDB taxonomy): Bacteria > Bacillota_I > Bacilli_A > RF39 > UBA660 > DUUS01. The sequence continues at coordinate 13,495 of JAAYPA010000011.1, read as the reverse complement.
TGCTACCCCCTCGTAATCATAACGATTATAAGGGAGTGGCATTCAAATTATAGAAAACAGTTAGAAATAGATTGTTACCTAAAGAAAGGAGCAATCTATTTTTATGTTGGAATTAAAAACAATAAGACATTTAAAAGCAGATAAGGAGTTTCTAAACTTCGTAGGGGAAAGACCACCTACTATCAAAATAACTGATGGTGCAATATTAGAAATAAAGAAAACTAATATCAAAACGATCAAGCCAATCATTTATGAAATACCAGACATCAATTTAACAATTTATCATTATGCTTGTGATAATCTAAATAGTAAAAGATATTACATACCAAGTCATAAAAAGTCTTATACTTTAAATCAAATAAAAGAGATCATCAGAAATATGCTTACTACAAACCATTGACAAATAAAGAAAAAAGTCTATAATAAATAGACAATTAACGAAAGTATGTTCTTTGAAAAGGTGAAGTAGTATGTATAAACTATATACTGTCTTTGCCTTTTTCTTTTAAAAAATATGAGAGAGAAAGAGAGATGATTGAATGAATTTAAAAGCTGGAATATATGTTAGAGTATCAACAGAAGAACAAAGAGATTATGGTTATTCTATTGATGGACAAGTTAGAGAGTTAAAAGATTATTGTAAAAGACAAAACTACGAAATAGTAGATATTTATAATGATGCGGGGCATAGTGCTAAAGATTTAAAAAGACCAAATATGGAACGAATGTTAGAAGATATTAAAAGTGGAATTATTGATGTTGTAGTGCTATCAAAGTAGATAGATTAACAAGAGAAGGTTATGATGGACACTGGTTTTTAAAATATTGTAAAGAAAATAATTGTGCAATTGACCTACTTTATGAGAATTATGATATTAATACACCAAATGGTGAAATGTTATATGGTATGAATGTGTTGTTTGCTCAAAGAGAAAGACGAGAAATCGCAGGAAGAACAAGACGAGGTATGGAAGAAGCTGTAAGACAGGGGAAATACCCAAATAAAGCCCCTTATGGCTATCAAAAAGATGAAAACAGTATATTGATACCCGATCCAATTACTTCGCTTGTTGTGAAAGACATTTATAGTATGTATTTAAGTGGTATGTCTAGTATAGACATAATGGATGAGTTAAAAGTTGATAATAGATATACTGATTACTTTAGTATAAGACCACATACGATAATTGGCATTATAAGAAATCCAATATATAAGGGTGATCTTACTTGGGGAAGAACAAAAAGAAAAAAAGAAGAAGTTGTCTATATAGAAAATCACCACATACCACTTGTATCAAAAGAAGTATGGGAAAAAGCTCAAGACCAAATAATTAGAAATACCAATGGTGGTTATGGTGAGAAGATCCACATATTTAGAGGTGTTGTGAAATGTCCTAAATGTCATCAACCTATGAGTAATTACTTTTCAAGAAAACATAAAGGAAAACGAATAAAATTAACATATTATCTTACTTGCCATAATAGACATTGTGAAGATTATAAAAAGCTATATAATACAGGCAAGATTGAGAAAGAATTATTACCATTATTACAAGACTTGTGTGTGTTTTCAATTCTTAACGATAACATAATCAATATACCTAATTTAAGAGGTAAAAATGAATTGTTATCACTTGAAAAAGCATTAGATGAATTGGTAAAAAAAGAAAATAATGTTATCTCACTATTTGCTGATAATCGTTTAAATAAGCAGTTATTGGATAATAAAATAAATCAAATTATTAGAGAACGAGAAAATATCAACAATAAAATTAGTAAATTAAGCGATGAAGAACTTTTTAGATTTGATAATGATATTGAAGATTTGTTTGAAAAAAGAGAACAGCAACCTAACTATGAAATATCTAATATCTGGAATATCTTAACAAGAGAAACTAAAAGAGATATAATTCAAAAATATGTCAAAGAAATTGAAGCCAAAATAGATGGCAATTATGAGATAACGATCGAAAAAGTGATCTTCTATAATGACTTCTTACAAAATGACTTATTTAGTTTTAGTGAATATTTAATTGAAAAAGCCAATGAACGAAGTAAGACTTTTGAAATCAAAGGAATTTATGAAGAATTAGAATTTGATAAATTGGTTAAGAAATTAAAACCTAAAGCTGTATATGATTTTAACGGGATAGTTAAAGCAAGAACTTACGAATGTGAAAATCAAATGAGCGAACTAGAAAAGTTAAAAGGAAATAATACATTACTCATATATGCTATAAAGAAAGATAATGAAATAAACGATTTCAAGATAGTGGTTCAGTAGAAGAATATAAGTCAAGAACGACAAAGTCGCTTGTGCAATTCTTGACTTATATAAAAAAGAGATATAATGGGAACTTATCAAAACAGTGTTTTGATGTTACCTACCGAGAGAGATTTTTTGATAACTTTTTTATAAAAAAGTTACTATGTCCGATTGTAAAATGAAATATGCTAGATATTAAAAAAGTAAGATAATCGGACTACGGAAGAAAATGTTGAAAACATTTTCATCAATACTTTATGAAGTTTTGGATTATTGCCAGTGGCAATAAGGCAATACGGAATAAAGGGGAACGGATTCTAAGGTGTTAAACCTTAGCCCCCATATTTTGATACGTAGTGTCAAAATACATAGGGGGTTATAGATTTTGGCAAAGCAAAATGTGACTCACGAATGGGCTATGCCCTAGTGAGATAGGTCATAAAATGACCTTGTAGAGAAATAAATGCTTTTGTAAATCAAAATAAAAAAATCTATGATTTTAATAACAACTATAGTATAATTGAAATATAGAGGAGGAAATTATGAATATTAAAGAAGAAACAAATAATGCTTTAGTTTATTTATCACATTGGTGGGGATTACATAAACCAGGATATGCTGGTATTGCTATAAAACAAGATGGAACTGTTATACAATTTGTTAACGACTTTCAAGCAGGAGATAAAATAATGAAAGTCGGAACTCTAAATCAAGAAGATTTGGACAGTATAAAGAAGTATCTGATAGATGAAGAAAATATACTTGAATCAGTCTATGCAGAACCGAGTGTCTTTGATGCCGGAACTACCATTGAAGTTAATATTGATGGAAAAACAAGAAAAATAAAGAATGAGTCAAGTTCGTATTCTTCAGACAGAGAAGAAAGAATATATGATAGATTATTAAAAAAGATAACAAATATGGTTTTTAGTAAATTTATAAATAAAGCAAAAGAAATATTTAATGACAATGAGAATGAATATAGCGCAAAGGAATTTATTGAGGGCAAAGCAGTTTTAGTATGGCAACCTGGAAAAAGAGGGTCAGCTTCGGTAATAATTGACAAAAATGATCTATCTTATCTAGTTGTATTATCAAATACTGCACCAGAAACTGTGAAACAAGATTTTATCGATGGAAAAAGATCGTAAATAATTTAAAAAATATTTTTCATTAAGAGATAGGGGTAACAACCTTTATCTAACTGGCACCAAATTAATAAAATAGATTGTTTAGACAATCTTTTTTTATTTTTTAAATATGAATATTCCGGCTAACATTAGTATTACCCCCATTAGTTTAGTCCATTCGAATACTACCTTTTCAGTACCAAATAAACCAAGTACTTCAATAACATAAGCTACTAATAACTGGGCTAGTAATATAATCATTGTAGCTTGGGCTGCTCCAAGTTTATCGATACCTTTAATTACGGTAAAAGTAATAAAAGCACCTATTATTCCTCCTAATAGATACAATTTATTTTCAATATTAAATACCGTTAATAAATTTTTAGGGCCGGTTAATAGCCAAATGATAATACAAGTTATAAAAGCACTAAAATGAACCCAGACATTGGTAATCCACATATTGGATGATTTCATTAATCTAGTATTAAAAACTCCTTGAATACTCATAAGTAAACCGGCTAAGATGGCAAAAATAATTCCCATAAGGATACCTCCTATTTTTAGTTATTCCCAAATGAATTATTTTAATAACTCTTAAATTATTTTATGTATCCAAAATAAAAAAGTCAGTCTAACTGACCTTTTGAATATTATTAATATTTAATCTTGCCCATATTTGATATTTATTATTTCTTAAAGCACTTAAAACGACTGTTTTTCGTTCCGGTTCTAATTTGGTTATATAATAAACTTTATCATATTGTTTTATTTTTTTACCTTGCCAATTAATTAGGTTAATAGGAATTACTTTATCATATAATTTAAATTCTGAATTTACTTCTTCTTCCTGATATTTTTTTAATTGATATGTTTTTAAAGTATCCAAGTTTACTATTTGATCATCATGGTAATAAGTATAATCTATTGGATTAACTTTAATACCATTTAACCAAACATCATAATGTAGATGAGAACCTAGGGCATAACCACTACTATTCATTAAAGCAAGCTGCTGCCCCTTAGTTACAATATCTCCAACCTTAACTTTAATGCTACCTTTTTTTAAATGAATCAGTCTGGTGGTTAAACCATCTAAGTGCTGAATTTTAATTAAATTACCCGGATCGGTGGAGTTTTGTAAATTATTGTTTTTGCCATCCACAACTAATATTACTTTACCATTTGCCGGAGCATAAATTGGTGCGTTTTGACCACCATACTTATTATTCCAACCTAAATCGATAGCTGCATGATTTGGCCTGCTTTTTGATCTATAACCACTGGTAATAGCAATATATTTTAAAGGATATTTTAATTTAATCATTTTCGGTAACCTCGTGATTGGCTAGATGTGTATCATCAAATATTTCTTCGGTTTCAATTTCTTCTAAATTTAATAAAGTATCATATTCTTCCTCAGTTAATTTTTTATTCATAAGTAACTTCCTTTTCTTTCTTAAGATATGCATAATAAGTATCACTTGATACTTTTAAAATAGTTCCAAGAAAAGTAATAATCACACTGATTGTTCCGACAATTTCTTCAGAATATGGTAGTTTCCAAATTGAAGATAATGCAAAGTATAATGATGCTAAAGCGGGCAAGACTATTTGCGCTATAAATTTTAAAACATCATAAGTTTTATTGCTGATATTAATCACCCTTTCTATTTGATTCCTAATTTAACTAAAATAAAAGTACTTAAAGCTGTCACTATGATGGTAATAATGGTCTTAATTAATTCATTCCAGCGGTTTTTTGGTATACTTTCCAGTTCTTTTAGTCTTTCCACTACATCAAACATATCTTTACGCATATATTTAATTTCTAAAGTTATTTCTTTAATGGATATAAGGATACCACTAATATCTTTTATTTCTTTTTCATGAGTATTTAATCTGTGACTATTTATCTTTTCTCTTTCTTCTACAGCTGTAAGTCTTTCAACTATCTCAAATTCATTATTTATATTTATCACCTATTCTCCGCTAAAATAAGATAAATATATATCTTACACTTTATACTATTAAAGGTTTGATAATCTGCGTAATTAGATTATCTAATTGCATAAAAAAAGATATCATTTCGATATCTTGGAAATACTTATTTCTATTTTATCTAAGATTTCTTCATTATTTTTAGTTTTTGCTTCTACTATGAAGAATAATCCATTGTCAAAAGCTTTTTTTACATCTTTGGTAAAGAATTCCTTACGTGTATATGGTTCAGTTAAAGTAAAGGCTTTTTCTTCTTCTAAAATTTGTTTTAATGATTCTCCTTGGGAATTTTTATTTGTTTTAGTAAGAAAAGGCACAAGAGTATCATCTATTACTATATAATAACCCGCCTTATATTCAGTTACTAATACATCTTTTTCTTTCGTATATTCTATACTTGAGCCTTCAAATAAATTAATATCATAATTTAAACTAACTACCCCATTTAAAATATTAACATAATCTCCGGTGCCACTAAACATATATGTATCATCTGTTTTCATTAGGTGATAACCTAAATAGAGCAACATAAAGTTGATGATAATTAAAGGTATCAAGACTACATGAGGTGAATTTAAAAATGATTTAGTTTGTTTTATTTTCTTTTTCATTTACTACACTCCTATTATCTAAAGTAATTTCTAATACACTATTTAAATCAATTATACTACCCGGGGCAATGGAAAGATTACTTACCTTGCCATAACCACTTATATTATATTTTATTTTTAGTAAATTTGCCAAGCTAATTATTTCACTACTATTCCAACCAATTGCCTTCGGCATAATATATTCTGCAGCATTAGTCATTAAAAATACTTTAGTGCCAATAATTACTTTGGTATTTTTACTCAAAGATTGACGAATGATTGTTTCTCCGTTACCAACAACAATCGGAATTAAACCTTGGGATTCTAATTCACTTATGACACTGTTTTTAGAACGATTAATATAGTTATTTATGGTAATAATTTTTGTTTGATCAGTATCAGATTCACGATCTTCAATATTCTTATATTTAGCAATGGATTCTACAACTGACTTAGTTAAATTACCTAAATTAGTAGCTGTACCACCAAAATCTTTTACAGATAAATAAATAATATATTCTGGATTGTCTTTTGGAAATACTCCGGAAAATGATCTAATATTTTTATATGATCCGGAAGTATATTTACCATTGGCCATCGTATATTGAGCGGTACCGGTTTTACCTACTAAAGTTAAAACATCAGTATGATATGATTTACCAGTAGCTACCGGATCTTTGGTATTAACCGTTAAATCCATTAAATCTAATATTTTTTTAATGGTATCTTCACTGGCTACTTTATTTACTTCGGTCTTTTTACCTTCATAAATTACTTCTCCGGTATCAGGATCAACTATTTTAGCGATAATATATGGTTTCATAGTAATACCATTATTGGTTAAAGAAGTTAATGCTTGAATATTTTGAATTGGTGTAGCAGTAATACCTTGACCGTAAGAAGCACTGGCCAGTTCCGATTCATAAACCATTCCAACTTCCCCATTATACTCATTAGGAAGTTCAATACCAGTTTTTTGAGCAAATCCTAGTTTTTCATAAAAGTCTGTTAATTTATCTTTACCTAATCTTTGGGCTAATCTTACCGCGGCAGTATTAGATGAATAAGTAAAACCGGTATCAAAAGTAATTGTTCCCCAACCATGGGTATTCCAGTCACTTATTTTAAAATTATCAACGATAATATTACCTGATGGATAAGTTTCTTCACCGTTATAGAGGCCATTTTCAATAGCTGCCATAAAGGAAAATATTTTCATGGTTGAACCTGGTTCATAGATATATGAAGTTAAAGGGTTATTATAATTTTTAATTTCGAGAATATTAGGATTAAAACTTGGAGTTGAGGCTGATCCGACTATAGCACCGGTTTTAGCATCAGCTATAGTAATTGTGGCCCAATCGATATTATATCCTTCTAATTCCATTATAAAATTTTCTAAGTACATTTGAATATTAGAATCCAGAGTTAAATAAATATCATAACCGTTGACTGCCGGAGTTACCATTTCCGGTTTTCCGGCCATTTTATAGCCGTAAGCGTCCTTTTCGTAAATTATTTTACCATTTTGTCCCTTTAATTTTTCATCGAATTTTGCTTCAATGCCCATTTCTCCAGCTATTTGACCTTGATCATTTCTCCTAGCATAACCGATAATATAGGAAGCAAAATCACCATTGGGATAATCTCTTTTAGAATCTTCAATAAAATCAATACCCGGTAAGTCTAAAGCTTCAATAGCTTGTTTTTTTAACTCGGTAATCCCTCTTCCTCCCGGACCTAATTCCACTTGATATAAGTTTTCCTTCTTTAAAAGACTTAAAATATATTCAGCACTCATATTAAGTAAAGGACTTAATTCTTGAGAAGTTCTTTCTTTCTCAATTACATGATTGGGATTATCAGGATCAGTAGTTCTTGATTCTTCTAAATAAGCTATAACTGTATAAGATTTAACATCTTGAGCTAAAACTTCATTATTGGCATCATAAATAGATCCTCTTTTTGATCTGATAATTTTTTCGGCAGTACGATTTGATAACGCCAAAGCTTTTAAATCAATTCCATCTACGGTAGGACTTACCGCTACATACACTATTTTAATCGCAATTAGGACAAATAAAAGAACAATTACGATTAAAAAATACTCGTTTAATTTAACGCAATTGTTCTTTTGTTTCATATTATCACCAACTATTTAATTACTATTATATTATCATTAATATAAGAAAGTCCATACTCTTTTGCAATGTCTTGGATATTGGAAAGACTTGCCAGTTCATTTATCTTCATAGTTAAGCTTTCGTTGATAGTATCTTGTTTTTCAACTTTAGCTTTGATTTTTTCTACTTCTATATTACTTCTGGAAAGGATACTCTTGGAAAAGACTACAACTAAAGGACTGATTAAAACTAATAATAACAAAATAGTTATCATTACTTTATCAATTTTATTTAGTTTTAATTTTTTAGTCTTTACCATGTCTATAACCTCTCTATGATTCTTAATTTAGCACTTTTACTTCGGCTGTTTTCGGCAAGTTCTTTCTCAGTTGCCACAATCGGTTTATTTATCACTAATCTAATTAATGGCTTATATTCATCCGGTATTACCGGTAAACCTTTAACTAATTTATTTATTTCACTATATTTTTTAAATATTTGCTTAACAATTCGATCTTCTAAGGAATGAAAGGAAATAACACATATCCTTCCTTGAGGATTTAGAAGCATTATCGCTTCTTCTAAGGCTTTTTCCAAAACTTTGAGTTCATTATTTACTTCGATTCTGATAGCTTGAAATATTTGTCTTTCCGGATGATTATTAAGGAAGTATTTAATTGGTACCGAAGATTTAATAATTTCTACTAATTCTTTAGTATGAGTTATTTTTTGTTTTTTACGATATTCTATTATATTTTTAGCTATAGTTTTAGAAAATTTTTCTTCACCGTAAGTGAAGAATATATTAATTAAATCCTCTAAACTATAATTATTTATTACTATCTCTGCTGTTAGCTTTTTTTGTTTATCCATTCTCATATCTAAAGGTGCGTCCTTCATAAAGGTAAATCCTCTATCTGTTTCATCAATTTGTGGACTGGACAATCCTAAATCAAAGACGATACCATCTACTTTGGTAATACCTTCTTTATTTAGGCATTCCTTTAGGTTTTCAAAATTATCATATATTATTTTAAAGTTATTACTAACTTTAGATAGTCTTTGTTGACCAAAATGAATGGCATCTTCATCTTGGTCAAAGGCGAATAGGAAACCCCTTCTTAATCGCTTCAAAATTTCTTCAGAATGACCTCCATAACCGAGTGTTGCATCAATATATATACCTTCAGGATTAATATTTAATCCTTCAATTACTTCATTTTTTAAAACACTATAATGTTTCATACGGACCTGATGCAAATAGATTTTCGGCTATGTCTGCTAAGCTGTCTTCATTTTTTGATAAAAATTCATCCCATGATTCTTTTGACCATATTTCAAGGCGGTCATTTGCGCCGATTATAACGCATTCTTTCGTTAAATCGGCGTAACTAACCAATGGGGAGGTAATGTTAATTCTACCTTGTCGGTCGAATTCACATTCAGCAGCACCTGATAAGAAGAAACGGGTAAAGTTTCGAGCGTCTTTATTCGTAAACGGTAAGCTTTTTAGTTTACTAACTATTTTGTCCCACTCGGTATTAGAATAAACGAATAAACATTTATCTAAACCACGGGTGACTATAAATTTTTCGCCTAGTTCGTATCTAAACTTACTAGGAATGATAAGGCGCCCCTTATCATCAATGTTATGGTGATATTCTCCCATTAACATCGAAATCCCCCACTTTCTTCCACATCATGTCACTGTCTACCACTATATTACATTAGATAACTAAAATAATCAATATGTTTTAAAAATTTTCTTGTATTTTTTTATGACTTTACACATTTTTTGTCAAAAAAAATAATAGAACATTTCCTATTATTTTTTACTCAAATCTTATTTATTTCCACTAACCCGACATTATTATTAATATACTCTATTACTTTATCTTTTGATAAATCCTCATTTAATAATTTTTCATAAATCTTTAGTAAGCTCACTGTATCTATAATCAAAACCTGTCTTTTGTTGGCCATCTCAATTTGCTTTTGATGTACCTCATTTCGATTCAACACATCTCTTTCTCTTTCAAAATTTATTATTAAGATTTTTTTTAAGTTTTCAACTTCGTCTGTTGATTCCAATTTATCTAAGTATTTCAAATAATGGTTATCTACTTGACCTATGTGTTCATTTTTTACATTACTGTTAACACCTTTTATTTCTCCTATATAAGTAATATTGTCTTTTTTTATTAAAAAATCTTCATTTAATTCATCTTTAGAATCAGATAAGGAAATATCAAAAATAAATTCTAATATTTCAAATACAACTGTTATGAGCTCCTTTGATGTAGAGCATAATATACTTTTGTATTTTAAATTTTGATTTAATTTATAATACGCTTCTTCAATTATTTTCTCTTGAATCAAAATTTGTTTTTTCGCTTGTGTTATGTTATTTCTTTGTGTTTGATCATCAAAAAAATTAAAACTATATAACCATTCAGGATATGTTGGCTCATATGATATTAAACCTATTTCATTTAAATAATGATTTAATATATTATTATTATTTTTATCTATTATTTTTAGTGTAGAAACAATGATATTATCTTTTTTTATAGTGGTTATTTTTTCACTACTTTCAGCTTTTGTAATTATTTCATAATTGTTATTTATTATATAAAAAGATGAAGATATTAACTCATTACTAATTTTAGTAAGATTATTATCATATTCAATATCGAACTGAATAGGTATAATAAAATTTAATATTTTTGAAACCGTATCTTCAATATCTTTTAATTGATAGTAGTCATGAGTACGTATTAAGCAATAATTAATATTTTGAGGAAGAAAAAATAGAATCTTAGCTTTAGTACTGCTTTTGAGCATCTTGTTTATACTTTTAAAATCTTTATATAAAATAATATTTATGTCAGGAGTAAAACTGATATTATTCTGCCAGATTCGATTATCGTTCAAATCAAATATATTAATATCAAATAAATCTAAAGACTTTAAATTATTAAAATTACTAACTTCTATTTCTTCAGAATAATCTAGATACTCTTCAACCTCATATGTAATTAATTGTATTTTTTTCATTACAATCTCCTTAGTAATTATTATATCATTTAAAAAACATTTTTTGTCAAAAAAAAATATCTTACATTTGGTAAGATATTTTAATCTAATTTTGTAAACTGAGAATTATATAGTTCAGCATAAAATCCGTTAAGTTTTAGTAGATCTTTATGGGTTCCTTTTTCAACGATATTTCCTTCATTCATAACAAGGATTAAATCAGCATTTTTAATAGTTGATAAGCGGTGGGCTATGATAAAGGATGTTCTTCCTTTCATAAGTTTATCCATCGCTTTTTGGACTAATTCTTCAGTTCTGGTATCAACATTACTGGTAGCTTCATCTAAGATTAAAAATGGAGCATTACTAATCATACCACGGGCTATGGTTATTAATTGTCTTTGACCGGCCGAAATACTTTCAGAATCAATAATATGATAATCTAAACCATTATTAATCGTTTTAATAAAATGATCAAGTCCAATTTTAGTACATACCTCTTTAATAGTATTATCACTGATATTAGGATGATTATAAGCTATATTATCTCTAATAGTTCCTTCAAATAACCAAGTATCTTGTAAAACCATAATAAATAATTTTCGAACATTTTCTCTGGTTAAATCTTTAATAGTAACGTCATCAATTAAAATTTCACCATCGCTAATATCATAAAACTTCATCAGTAAATTTACTAAAGTTGTTTTCCCTGCGCCGGTTGGTCCGACAATAGCAACTTTTTGCCCAGCTTTTACTTTAGCACTGAAGTCTTTAATAATTAACTTATTTGAATTATAACCAAAATTAACATTCTTAAATTCAATATTACCTTTAACATCTTCTATTTTAAGTTCTTTAGTTTTCTTTTCTTCTTGCATTTCTTCTTCATTTAAAAATCCAAAAACTCTTTCACTGGCTGCCGCTGCTCCTTGTAATTGGGTAAGCCCCATAGCTATCTGACGTAAAGGCCCAGTAAATATTCTAATGTAAATTATAAAAGCAATAATTACTCCAAAAGTAATGACTTCGTGACTAGTTAAGATTGCGCCAACTATACAAATAGCTACATAACTAAAATCACCTGAAAACATCATAATTGGTTGCATAATTCCTGATAAAAACTGACTTTTTAAATTAGCTTTATATTCTCTTTCATTAAACATATCAAATTTCATATCAGCGTCTTTTTCACCATTATATACTTTAACGATATTATGATTGGAATAAATTTCTTCAATATGACCGTTTAAATCCCCCATAGCTTCTTGTTTTTCATTAAAATATTTTTGAGATTTACTTAAGACAACTACCATTAGGAAAAAACCTATTAAAGTTGAAAATATCGTCGTAAGAGCCATAATCCAGTTGGTATAAAACATCATAATTAATGATCCTATTAATAAGGCTACAGCACTTATTAAAGATACAATACTGTTTTGAAGAGCCCCATTAATTGTATCGACATCATTAGTAACTCTAGATAAAATATCACCATATTGATGATTATCAAAATATTTAAGAGGTAAACGGTTAACTTTTTGGGAAATATCATCTCTTAAATTTTTCGAAAATTTATTAGATACCCCTGCCATCATTAAGCCTTCAATTAAGTTAATAACCGTACTTATTAAATACAGTATTAATAGAAGAAAAGAAATATTTTTAACTTGAATAAAATCAATAGTGGACATAAGACCTTCGGTAATTATATCAGTAAGATCTCTAATTTTATTAGGACCGATTATAGCAATAATAGACCCGATAGTTGCTAATATCGTACAAGATATTACGGCAAACCAATATTTATTTCCATAAATGATAAGTTCTTTAATTGCTTTTGAAAAATTTTGAGGTTTATCGCCAATGTTCATGCCAGGTCCTTGTTTATTTCTCATTATTGCAACTCCTTTTCATTTAATTGCGATAAAGCAATTTCCCGATATACTTTGCATTTTTTTAATAATTCTTCATGAGTACCAAGACCAACACATTTTCCTTTTTCCAGTACTAAAATTTGATCAGCATGAAGAATTGTTCCGATTCTTTGTGAAACAATGATACATGTTGCATTTTTAGTTTGATTTTTAAGTTCTTGTCTAAGTTTTAAGTCAGTTTTATAATCAAGTGCAGAAAAAGTATCATCAAATAAATATATTTCGGGTTCACGCATTATAGCTCTAGCTATCGATAATCTTTGTTTTTGGCCTCCGGATACATTAGTTCCTCCTCTAGCAATATGGGAATCATATTTATCATCCATATTTTCCACAAAATCTTTAGCTTGAGCTATTTCTATAGCTCTTTTTAATTTATCACGATTATCTTTGTTATCGCTATCACCATAAGCAACAT
>JAAYPA010000010.1 GCA_012520055.1 Mollicutes bacterium | reverse complement strand
TGCTGTAAAGTAAGCAAATGATGTAGTTACAGTTATTACAAAGATAAATATTATTATTAGAATTAATTGTTTGGATTTCATTTAAACCACCTTAAATTTTGATATTATTCTACATTTAATTATACTACATATTTTTAATTTGTTTATATTAAATTTTTCTAATATATATATCAATAATAAAACTTAACGTTTATTCGTTAAGTTTTATCTGCTTATACCTTGTGAATCTAAAATTTCTTTATCATCTTTTCCTAAAAGTTTTTGATATTTTTTTATATTATCTTCGATTTCATTTAATGCATTTATATATTTTAATTCATTTTCCCATTTTAAAGTTTGGATAAGTTCTTCTAAGTATGTATATTGTTCTTGTAATGTAACTAAACGGCTTTCTAGAAAATCAAAAAAATTATCTGTATTAAATCCTTTATCAATAAATCCTTGATAAGTTGATATATCATACCTTAGTTCGGAAATAAAATTATCTTGTATTTGATATTTAAGTTCTAATTCAGTTTGGGCTTCCATTGTTAAAGGTTCCAATTGAATTATGTCTATAATTAAAGATTTTAAAGTTTCTCTATCCATAAATACCTCCTATAAATATCATATCACATTTCTAGTCGAAAGTCTTTTTAATATGGTATAATTATTAATGAGGTGGATTATGAAGTTAAATGTTATTATACCTTGTCACAACGAAGAAGGAAACATAAAAATATTACATCAAAAACTAACCGAAACTCTAAATGATATTGATTACGTTCTTATATTCATTAATGATGGTTCTAAAGATAAAACTTATGATAAATTAAAAGAAATATATGAAGAAGATAAAAACCATGTCAAAGTAATTAATTTCAGTCGTAATTTTGGTAAAGATGCGGCTATGTATGCCGGTTTATCTTATGCTAAAGCTAAATATACAGCTATAATTGACGGGGACTGTCAACAAAATCCTAAATATTTACTCGAAATGATGAAATATTTAGAAGAAAATGATGATGTAGATCAAGTAGCTATGGTTAATAAAACTCGTAATAAAGAAAAATTTATAAATAAAATATTAAAAGGATGTTTTTATTCTTTTATTAATCTAATAAGTGATACTAAATTTGTAAAAGGGGCTTCTGATTTTAGAATGTTTAAAGAACATGTCACTAAAGCTATTGTCTCTTTGAATGAAAATAATCGTTTTTCGAAAGGAATATTTTCATGGGTAGGATTTAATACTCATTATTTAGAATATAAAGTTGAAAATCGTAACAGTGGTAAATCTAATTTCAATGTTACCAATCAATTTAAATATGCTTTTAATGGTATTATTAATTTCAGTGTTAAACCTTTAAGAATAGCTACCTATATTGGTTTAATATCTTCTATTGGTTCTTTCATTTATTTAATAATTACTTTAATTCAAACCTTAATTATGGGTATTGATGTACCGGGATATCCATCTTTAATATGCGCTATATTATTCTTAGGTGGTATGCAATTAATTGCTATCGGTATTTTAGGTGAATATGTTTCTAAAACTTATTTAGAAACTAAAAAAAGACCAGTTTATATTACTAAAAACAAACTGGGCTTTAATGACGATGATATCTTATAATTAACTAAATTCTTTACTTAAATTATTATGTTTAGTATGTAAATTTTCCATACTTATTGAGCTTAGAGGATTTTTTAAATGAATCTTGTAAGCTTTTTTTATGGCCGGATTATTATATGGATATTTAACTATAGCTTCTTCATCTTTCTTCATTAAACTCTTACTGCGCCGATTTAAAATATTTTTTTGATTAATAATTGGCATCGGAATTTGTCCACCACCACCAATGCATCCATGATTACAGTTCATTACTTCTATAAAAGTAAATTCATCTTTAATAGGAAGTAATTTCTCTAAATTTTCCATTTTATAAACAACCGCAGTTTTATAGATTCTTTTATTTATCTTCACATTATATTCTTTATAAAAATCATTTTCTTTAGTATAAATCATATTTGAAAGTAAATGATGACCGGTTTCCATATAATAGAAACATCTTAAAGCAGATAACATTACTCCCCCACTTGTTCCGTATATAGTTCCGGAAGAAGAACCGACTAAATCATCATAATTTACATCCGGTAGTTTTTTAAAATCAATATTATTTTCTTTAATAGCTAAAGTCATTTCACTGGTTGTAATAACATAATCACAATCATTTTTTTCTAATTCATATTTTTTAGCCGTACATGGAGTTAGGGCAACAATTACTAAGTTTTTTTCTTTAATTTTCTTTTCTTTGCTAAAGAACTTTCGAACATAAGCAGCTTGCATTCCGATTGGTGATTTACATGTTGAAATATTTTTTAAAAGCTCAGGATGATATATTGAAGCATATTTTACCCAAGAAGGACAACAACTGGTAAACATTGGAAGGACATCCTCATTTTTAACCCTTTGTTGTAATTCAGCTGCTTCTTCCATAGAAGTTAAATCAGCTCCAAAAGTAGTATCAAAAATATAATCAAAACCTAACTCTTTTAAGGCAGCTACCATTTTACCTTCTAAAAATTCTCCGGCTTTATAACCAAAAGCATCTCCTAAAGCTACTCTTACGGCCGGACTAGTCATTACTACTACTGTTTTATCTGGATTATTAATTAAGTCTAAAACTTTATTATAATCATATTTAGGAACTAAAGCTCCGGTTGGACAAGTTAAGATACATTGCCCACAATTAATACAAATCGGTTTCTTAGGATTTTTATATCTAATATTGACAATATTTATACAAGTATTGGAACAAGCTCCGCATTTAATACACTTTTCTTCAATTCTCATTAAAGCGGGATTATCAGGATCGACAAAAACTCTATTATAAACTGGCTCTTCTTTTTTAGATTTTATTTCTTTAAATTCAAATAAACTAACCTTACAAAATGGACAGTAATAACCATCTCTTAACTCACCTTCATGAATAAAACCACATTTTTGACATTTGTACTTCACTGCCATCACCTACTATCTATAATAATAACAAAAGCCTATAAAAAAAACAATCAGTAGTCTGATTGATTTGTAATTTTTTAAATATTTTTAGCTATTTCATTATAACTATTTAAATCATTATAATTATTAACTTCAATATCCTTAAATAATTCAAATTTTTTATTACCTACTAAATATAAAGATATCTTATCCTCTTTAAAATTTTCAACTTTTTTTGGTAATTTATTATTATATTTTACTAAATTACTTAATTCTGATTTTTCTATTTTTTGATAATTAATTACTAATAAAGGTTTAGTAGAATTATTTGCAAAATTATCTAAAGCTTTTAAATTTAATGCATTTTGAATAGTATTATTTTCTGAAACAAAAGCAATCAATTTAGTTTCTTTGTTCTTATATAATTTTGTTATTTCACTAACATTACTCATCGTAAATATACTAAGATCAATATTCATTAAATCGGCAAATTCTTTTTTAGTTAAATTGTTCTCTTTTCTAAATTCGGCTTCCGCTACTAATTGTTCTGAAGCATAGAATATTTTTTCTTTGCCTTCAATAGTTAAAATAAGTTCATCTTCATTAATCTCGGAAACATATAATTTATTTACTTTAACATCACATTTTAATTTAATAACATTAATACTACGATTATATTTAAAATCAGAGCAATTTTGATAATCAGTTATTTTCTCATTATTTTCTTTTAAATAATAAGCAAATTTATTATCTTCAAAACTTAATACTGTCATTTGCTCATTATCAAGAGCATACCATTCATGATTGATTACAGAATTATCTAAATTATCACTAAAATCATATATTAATAGTCCAAAAAAGAATAACGCTACTAAGATTATTATCATAATAATATTTTGTTTCATTTTTAATACACCACACTATCTAAGAAGAAAATATATAAGGATAATTAAGCCTAAGACTATACGATAATATCCAAATACTTTAAAATCCTTTCTCTTAATATATTTAAGTAAGAAATTTATAGCTAAAATTGAAACAATAAAAGCTGTTAACATCCCTGTTAATAAAATTATTACTTCTGATCCTGTAAAGGCAAAACCAAATTTTACCAATTTCAAAAATGAAGCCCCAAACATAACCGGAATAGCTAAATAAAATGTATAACTGGCTGCAACACTTCGATCGAGTCCTAAAATAAGACCTCCTAAAATAGTTGCCCCACTTCTACTTGTTCCCGGTATTAAAGCCAGGACTTGAAATATTCCGATAAGGAATGCTGTTTTATAAGAAATTTTATTAATATTATCTACTTTTTTGGATTTACCTTTATTTAAATTCTCAATAACTATAAATAATATTCCATATACGATTAAAGCAATCGCTACCGTCCAATAATTATAAAATAAAGCATCTATTTTATCATCAAATAAAATACCAATAATACAGGCTGGAACACATGCCACTAAAATTTTAAACCATAAATTAAATATATTTTTGCTATCTTCTTTGGTTTTACCAAAGCCCCAAGGAAATAAATTTTTAAAAAACAAAACCACTACAGCTAAAATAGCCCCTAATTGAATTACTACTAAAAACATTTCCCAAAAGTTAGGACTGACATCTAATTTTAAAAATTCTTCAGCTAAAATCATATGTCCGGTACTACTGATTGGTAACCATTCTGAAATACCTTCAATAATACCTAAAATAATTGTCTTAAAAACATCAGGTAACATGAAATCACTCCTTAAACATTATAACATACTAAATAATATTACTAAAAAGAATTAAAATGAAAAATGTCAAGTTTAAGTTGCCTTAGTTTTATTTTTTTGAATTTTATAAACAATTTTTAACATTAATTTAGTTGGTATTAACCTTGTAAAAAAGATAGCTAATTTCATTTTCAAAGAAGGAATAATTATAAGTTTATTTTTAAACATTTGATCTATAGCATACTTAGCCACATAAGAAGATGATAAACTCTTAGTATTAAAATAACCCCCTGCCACATTATTAAAATTTGTGTTAACCGGTCCTGGACATAAAGCACTGATTCTAACTTTACTATTTTGGCTTTTTAATTCTTCATAGATTCCCATTGTTAATTTTACAACATAATTTTTAGTAGCATAATACGTATTAAGATAAGGTCCTGCCATAAAACCAGCTGCTGATGCAACATTTAAAATATATCCGGAATTTTTTTCAATAAAATCTTTTAAAAACAATTTAGTTAATATATGAACAGCTTTAATATTAACATTAATCATTTTTAACTCATTTTCAAGTTCTGTTTCATGAAAATAACCAAATAAGCCAAATCCGGCATTATTAATTAATACATCAAGATTTTCATTTTTAACTTTCTCATGTAAACTTATTACTTCATTTTCATCAGATAAATCACATTTGATTATTTTAGCTTTCTGGCAATTATTTTTAACTTCTTCTAATTTATCAAGATCACGACCCACCAATATCAATTCATGACCCAAATTATTTAAATATAATGCCATTTCCTTTCCTATTCCGCTACTTGCTCCGGTGATTAATACTTTCATCTTTATCCTCCTCATATTTTTTAAAAACATATATAATTATCAATAATAAACAGATTGATAATAATACCCCACATATTATATCGGATGCAAAATGTACTCCTAAATAAATCCTACTTAAACATATATTTATTATTAATAAAACTAACAGTGAACTACATATCCATTTGAATAATTTAGACATTTTACTTTTAATAATCAAATATATAATAAAACCATAAAATGTCGTACTATTCATTGCATGACCACTTGGAAAAGAATATCCAGTTTCAATAATTAAACTAATATCTAAAGGTCTGTTTCGAGCAAAACTAAATTTCAAAATTAAATTAATAAATGTTGAAATAGTTACAATACTTACCAAATATAAAGATTCTCTTTTTTTTAAAAATAAAGCTAAAATACATAAAATAATTATGGTCTTAGTATTAGCACACATCGTTACAATTTTAAAATATCCGGTTAAAAAATCTGATTTATAAGAAATCAAAAAATCATATACACCATTATCAAAAACACTTATATTATCACTAAATAATAAAACTGCCATTATTATAAATAAACCTAAACAGATACTTAATGTAACCCATATTTTTTTATTTTTCATAAAACAATTATATTAAAAATTATCTTAAAATACCAGCTTATTGTAAATAAAAAAAACTGATTTCTCAGTTTATTTTAATTTCAAAAAACATTTAATTCTTCCTATCATGAAAATAATTTTATCAGAATTGTTGATAGCTACCCCTTTAAATATAGCTTTACCTCCTACGGTAAATGCTGAAATAAAAGCAGCAATAATAATTGAAGTAACTGTTATGGAAAGTGATGTGCTTTCAGATAAACTTCCAGCTAGTACTGCTCCTAAACCACCACTCACAATTCCACAAATATCACCAACTACATCATTACAAAAAGATGATATTTTAACATTATTTCTAATTAAATTTACGGTTTCTTTAGCGCCTTTTATCTTTCTTGATGCCATAGCATGAAAGGTTGCTTCTTTACTTGTAAAAGAACTAGCCCCAATCATATCAAATATAATACCTGTGGCAATAACCAAAACTAATATTATAAATATTACCAATTGATTGGTATTGTAAGCTATTAGATTGGTTATAGTACTAAACATTATCGACAAGAAAAAAGTCAATAAAAAAACTTTATATATCCAGTTATTTTTTTTCACCAAATAACCCTCCTTATAAAGTATTTTGGAAATTCATCATGGTTTTATTATAAAGTAATTTTACGGCTTTGGTCGAGTTGAATTTCTCTTGTTTTCCTCCTTTGGTTACCCTCAGGCGATTTCTCTTTAAGAAAACAAGCTAACAGTTACCTGATTAGCTACTCGATTGCCACATTAGTCCGTACTTCAAACTTTATAATAAAAAGTACACGCTAGAGATTTTCTCTGACACAAACTAACCTATTCTTATTCGCTTTTGCAATTATAATTTCATAATCTTTAATCATTATCTAAAGATAATCTAGTTAATCCCGAATAATCACTCACGACATGAACTTAATTTTTTGACGCAGCATTAGGGGTTGACTGTATGCCATTACAGCTATCCCTAAAACTTTAAATTACATATTCACCCTATCTTGGGCAGACAAAGCAAATACATAAAGTGTCCGGTTGTTTCAACTATGGATTTTTAGGCCCATCTTCAAACAGGGTTTGTGACTAGCATAATGCACCACGACACGTTTAACATTATAGCAAATTTTTTTACTTTTGTCCAGTTTTACCTTATTTTGCCTAATATAATATATGTTAGAAAGCTAAATAATAACTCAAAATTCAGTCTAAATTTCTTGAAAGACAAACTATGATATGCTATAATCAGTTTGTTCACAAAACATAGGGGTAT
>JAAYPA010000083.1 GCA_012520055.1 Mollicutes bacterium | reverse complement strand
ATATTTACTAATCAAATATTTAAGACCTACAACATATATAATTAAATTTAAAAGAAAATTTTTCATTAAATAATGCCATATATAATTATTTAATCCATTGTATATACCATATAAAAGTAATCCAAATACAAAATAATAAATCACTAAAAGAAGCAGTAATGTAAAAATATTTTCCTTGATATATTTAAAAGAAATAACTCTAAATATATAAAACAAAACAATCATAATCGTTATGATAGGTATTTTATTTAAAATAATGTCCCCTATTAAAATAAAATATAATTTTTGATCAGTTAAATAAATCGTATTTAATAATATGAAAGTTACAAACAAATCAGTAGTATTAATAATTAAAAAATCAAGAATCATATTTGCCTACTTAAAACTGCCACATAATTTAAATTATGTAAATTAACCGGTTTAATTGTTAAATAACTATCTAAAATATCATATTTTATTATGATTACTTTACCTATATAAGTCCCATATAAACTATAAACAAAATCATTAATTTTAATGTTGTTATAATTGGATATTTCTTTAATAATAATATTATTTTCTTCATCATAACCGGAAATTTTACCCGTTACATCATTAATCTTAACTACTAAATTAGTATTGTATATATATTTAATTTCACTGGTATTATGATTTAATTTGCTAATTACTCCTACTAAACCTTCTATACTAACAACTTCAT
Source organism: Mollicutes bacterium (assembly GCA_012520055.1). GTDB lineage: Bacteria > Bacillota_I > Bacilli_A > RF39 > UBA660 > DUUS01. The sequence continues at coordinate 1,483 of JAAYPA010000083.1, read as the reverse complement.
CTCCGATCTTATAATTACTACCATTAATAATTAAATTATTAAAACCATAACTATTTTTGATAACATTAGTAACGGTATATTGCGTATTTATTTTAATATTATTTTTAAAATCTAATAATTCCTCATATTCTTTTAATAAACTCAACTTTTCGCTTTTTAACATTTCCATTTCTAAACTATTATTTCTGATAAAGAGCATTTGATTAAAATTGTTAACAATATTTAAAATGTTATTTCGAAAAATAATAGCTAGAAAAAGTAACAAATAAATTAAATAATTATGTTTCACTGGTTATCATCTCATTAAAAAAACTATAATATTCTTTACCATTGGTAATAATATGATCTAATAGCGGAATACCAATTATTTTACCGGTCGTAATCATACTTTTCGTAAATTCTTTATCTTCAAAAGAAGGACTCACAATACCGGAAGGATGATTATGCATAATAATTAAAGCATCTGCTTTTTCTTTAATAGCATAGTTATATATTTCTTTGGGTGAAGCCAGAGAACTATTGTTAGTACCTTTATACATAATTTCATAGTTAATTAATCTTTTTTTATGATCAAGTAATATTACTATCATTTCTTCCTGAGACTTATGACCAATTAAGTGAGCAAAATACTTATGAACTAAATCAGTATTATTTATTAAGATTCTTTCATTTATTTCTTTATTGGATACTCTTTTTCCTAATTCAATAGAAGCCATTAGAGTTACTGCTTTAACTTCTCCGACACCTTTTATTTCGGTTAATTCCCTTACCGATAATTCATCTAAATTATTAATAGATTTTATTTTTGTTAAAATTAAATTACTTAAATTTTTAACATTTTGATTTTTAGTACCGGTTCTTAAAATAATAGCCAATAAATCCTCATTACTTAAATTATCCGGACCATATTTTAGTAATCTTTCTCTAGGTTTTTCATTATTAGGTAAATCTTTGATAATCATTTAACCTCCTTGATAGCTTGTCATTATTAAACTATTCAGACTAATCAATACTTTTTCTGAGCCACTAAGCATGGCACTTTCATATTCTATTAATGCCTTAATCAAAGCTTCATCATTAATCGTAATATTTCTTATATAATAATTAATATTTTGTTTAGTTAAATATTTTTCCATCTTATTAATTACTTCATCATTAGTTAAAATACTGTAATATACTCTAAACACATCCTCGTCGGTAACAATAATTGCATCCGGATATTTTTCTTTTAATTTCTTAGCCCCATCTTCATTATTAAAAACACCTATCTGAAATGCTTTAGCGTTTATCGTATTAGCAAAAACTTCTTTCAAATCAAAATCAGCATCTTGAAATAAAAGATAACCAAATAAAGCTCCTAATATTAAAGATAATATATAGGGGATAATTCTTTTCATCTTATCACCAAATACATTATATTCTTAAATAATGACAAATTTTGTCTGTTTATGTTTCATAGTAACTTATTATAAATAAAATTTGT
>JAAYPA010000082.1 GCA_012520055.1 Mollicutes bacterium | reverse complement strand
TGTTGTACTATACTGGTAACAATTAGTAAGAGTGGTTTCATCTTCACCGTTATAATAATTGGTATTTAGGAGTGTATAAAGCGATGATGATGGCCAATTGTTGGCATTATTTTTATCCCATGCAATTCCTCCTATAGAATCATTTCTTATTATTTTTACTAGTTTTTGACCTGTTTTACCATGAGTGTTATCACTAAAGACTCCTATTATTCTCCATAGTTCATTATTAAAATAAATATAGTTATTGGGGTTGTCTCCTTCATATCGATAATCAACTACGCCTCCCGACATCTCTTCAGCATATACTCCACTGCCTGAATCATTTGCTAAATCCATTATATGGGTTGCTAGGTTTACTGTACTTTCCGTTTTTGGTGTTAAATTTATTATTTGATTAGTACTATTAAGCGAAGAAATTTCTAAACCACCTAGTTTTGCATTCCATGTAGCTCCAGCAAAATCACTATTATAACTGCTACTTGGATTACTTGGTAAATTAATAGTTAAGTTTACTGGCATTACTGTTGGTGAAGCACTAACCACTATTTTAGCTTCAAAAGTTTTATCAAAACCTTCTTCATATGTTGTTGGTTCATCTATCCATAATCTTAAATCGAAATTTTCTGAATCATACGGAAATATTATTACACTATTTTGTAATCTATAACTACCGATTGCTCCCTCTACTGTTGGAGTTCCTGATGGTAAATTAGTTAAAACATTAGAGTTATCAATCTTATTTCCTTGTTTATTTAAAGATGCTCTTACATATGCTGCAGAAAGCGTTGCAGTATTTAATACATCAAGATTTATATCCACTTCAATAAACACATTACATAAATTAGTAATTTTGAAAGTATATGGATCTTTTTGCATGCCTTCATTATTTGATATTGGATACTCATTAGTTAAATTAATTGCACTAGTAATATCAGATAAACTAGTATTCAAACAAGCTAAAGAATCTATTCTATTAATACTAGATTGACTGGTTGTAGCTACCCAGTAAGCATAAGAAAGACCTATTGATACAAAAAACAATAAAACTAGAAAAATTAAAATTTTTTTAAAATTATTAGATTTCATCATTACTCCCTCTACCTTAAATTATATCAAATAAAACAAAGTATTTTATATACCAGAAAATTCTGATATATAAAACCTTATATAGTAAATTTACTATATAAGGTTTTTTTATTAATTATCAAAATATTTCTTTAATGCTTTTAATAAAGCTGTATATGGTAATGTTGCGCATGTTTTTCTTGATTCTTGTTTATATATTTCGTTATATACAATGGCTTCACCTAAAATACTTTCATCATAGTCTTTTTCATAAATCATATTTTCAAAGTTTTCAATATATTTTCTTACTTCATCTTTTGTTTTTCCAATAATGTTTTTTAACATTATTGAAGTGGAAGATGTACTTATCGCACATGCTTCCCCATCAAAATAAGCATCAACAATTATATCATTTTGGAGTTTGATATAAAGATTGATGTCATCAATACAAGATACATTATTACCATTAACTTTAATATATTCTTTTTCATCTTTAGTTTCTTTATGAAAAGGATTTGTATAATTATCTAACATTATTTCTCTTTTTAATTCTGAGTCCATTATATCATTTCTTTCATTATCTTATCTCTATCTTGTAGTAATTCAATTAATGAATCTATTTCTTCATATGTATTATAAAAATATAAACTTACTCTTACGGTATTTTTAACTCCAGTAACACTTTTTAATATTTTAGCGCAATGATTACCAGCTCTAACACAAACATTATATTTATTTAAATAATAAGCTACATCTTGACTAAAAATATCTTCAACATTAAAAGCAACTATTCCCGAATCTGCTTCTTCATTAACTATGGTGATATGTTCTAGTTGCATTAATCTTTCAACTAGATAAGCTTTTAATTTTTGTTCATAAATGGATATATTATCCATGCCGATATTCTCTAGATAATGGGCTGCTGCTCCTAACCCGACGACTCCTGCTATGTTTGGAGTTCCTGCTTCTAAACGATGAGGAATATCTTTTAATAAAATTTCTTTTTCACTGTCAAAAGATTCATTCATTCCCCCACCTAATATAATCGGATCTACTTCTTCTAATAATTCTTTTTTACCATATAAAACCCCGATACCAGTTGGACCACACATTTTATGTCCAGAAAAGACTAAAAAATCAATATCTGAATCTTTAACATCAGTCTTTCTGTGTGGGACACTTTGCGCTCCGTCACAAACCACAAATATATTATTTTGATGAGCTATTTCACATATTTCTTTAATAGGACGAACATCACCAACAACATTAGTTATTTCAGCTAAAGCAATGATTTTAGTTTTAGGAGTTATAATACTTTTAATCCCTTCAATGGTAATATGTAGATTAGAATCAAGTGGAGCATAAACTATTTTAGCTCCTTTACGATTAGCTAATCTAAACCATGGTAATACATTACTAGCATGCTCACTTTTACTGATAATGATTTCATCTTCGGGTTCAATTAAATTTTCAAAAAAACCATTAACTACTAAGTTTAATCCTTCTGTAGTACCACTGGTAAAGACTATTTCATCAATATCAGCATTAATAAATTTAGCAATTTTTGTGCGGGCATTTTCATACTCGATATCAACTTTATAAGAAATTGTGTAATCTCCACGATGAGCATTGGCGCAATAATTACTATAATAGTCTACCATTTTTTCAATCACACTATATGGTTTGAAAGTAGTAGCCCCATTATCTAAATATATTAAATCTTGTTTTAACATTGGAAAGTCTTCACGATGCATATTCTCACCTCCAATTTAGAATTTCTTTTATTTTGATAATTAAATCTGTACTTTCAAAAATATTAATAATAAATCCATTTAATATTAATTTTCGAGCTGACTTAAATTCTATTCCTTTACTCATTAAGTAATTTAATTCATTTTCATTAATCTTACCGATTGTTGCAGCATGGTTGGCAACTACTTCTTTACAATCTACTAATATATTGGGAATAATGGTTGCTTTACCATTATTTTCATTGATTAATCTGATACTTTCATATAATTCATTACCAACATTTTTTCCTAAAATCCCATCTATTCTAATATTAGTATTACCGTTATTATTAATACCATGAACATTGATTTTTATTATGGAATTATCACTTTGATATTCGGTTAATATATTTAAATTATACTCTTTTTTATTAATAAATGAATGATTATAAATTAATTTGCTATTTTTACCCATAATTAATTTAATACTAGTGTTTTCTTCTTCAATAATTCGAAAATCTTCAATTAAAACCTCAGAATCATCTTTTACCTCTAAACTTAAATTATTAGGATATTTATTAAAAACAGTGATTTTTGATTTACCGTTTACAATGACTTTTGAATCATTTTCCAATTCAATGTTTTCATTATTGATGTTTAAAATTTTATCACTCATACTTATCTTATTCATTTTTTTGATTCTCACTTACATTATTTGTCACGCTAAAGCCTTTAAATCCTTCTTTTTCAATTTTGGCTGCCAGTGATAAATCTCCAGTTTTTATTATTTTTCCTTGGCTTAAAATATGAATATATTCCGTATTTAATGATTTTAAAAGTTCGGTATGATGGGAAATAATTAAAATACTACAGTCATGATTTTTTTGATATTCTAAAATATTTTGACAAACTATTTTTAAGCTATCAATATCTAGTCCACTATCAAGTTCATCTAAAATAATTAATTTTGGTTCTAACATCCATAAATGAAGAAGTTCATTTTTTTTACGTTCTCCCCCACTCATTCCTTCATTAATACCACGATGAATAAAGCTGATGGGAATAGCTAATCTTTTACATATTTCTTCCATTTTTTGATTAAATTCAAAAATACTGATATTCTTACCGGTTCTTTCTGATAAAGCAATTCGAAGCATTTCGGCATTTGTTACCCCTGGTATTTCAATCGGACTTTGATTAACTAAAAATATGCCAAGACGAGCTCTTTCCGTAATATCTAGTTTTAATAAATCAAATGCATTAAAAATTATTGATCCCTTTGTTACTTTATAATTAGGATCACCCATAATAACCTTACAAATGGTACTTTTTCCTATACCATTTGGTCCCATTATGGCATGAATTTCATTTATATTAATGTTTAAATTAAAATCTTTTAAGATTTCTTTGCCATTTATTTCAACACTTAAATTTTCGACTTTAAGCATAATAACCACCAAAAATATTTTAGCATTTAGGCATTAGAAAAGCAAACAATTATGTTTGCCCTATTCATTATCTTCATCTTTTAATTTTACTAAAACATCTCTTGGTTTTGAGCCATTTTGTGGTCCGATAATTCCTCTTTCTTCTAAAAGATCAATAACTCTGGCAGCTCTATTATATCCTAATCTGAATCTTCTTTGAACTAAAGAAGCACTTATTTTACCAGAAGTAATAGCAAAATCTACTATTTCATTATAAAGAGGATCTTCATATTCTTCTTTTTCATAGCCAGCACCGGCTGCCATATGATCAGGTTCTACTTCAGTAATAGAATTATCATATTGGGCTATTTGTTCTTTAGAAACATAATCAATTAATCTTTGAATTTCTTCATCACTTATGAAAGTACCTTGAATTCTGGTTGGATGATTTTCACCCATCGGTAAATATAGCATATCACCTTTACCAAGTAATTTTTCGGCACCTGGTGAATCTAAAATTGTTCTTGAATCAATTTGTGATGCTACTGTAAAAGCTATACGTGATGGAATATTGGCTTTAACAATACCGGTAATAACATCAGTTGAAGGTCTTTGCGTAGCAACTACCAAATGAATACCAGCAGCTCTAGCCATTTGAGTAATACGCATTATTGAATCTTCTACTTCCTTAGCAGCAACAAGCATTAAATCTGCAAGTTCATCAATGATAACGACAATATAAGGAAGCTTAGGTATATTAGCTAAATTCTTTTTATTATCTCTATCAATTAATTCATTATAAGCACTGATGTTTTTGACGCCTTTCTCCTCAAATAATGTATAACGGCGATCCATTTCTGATACTATTTTTTGTAAAGCAATATTGGCTTTTTTCGGATCGGTTACAACGGGACACAACAAATGTGGTACACCATTATAATTAGATAATTCAACCTTTTTAGGATCAATCAAGACTAATTTTGTTTCATCAGGACGTTTATGCATTAAAATAGAAGCAATAAAACTGTTAATACAAACTGATTTACCTGATCCGGTAGCACCTGCTACTAACAAATGTGGCATTTTATTTAAATCTGCACATATAGTTCGACCCATTAAATCTTTACCTAAAGATAAGAGAATTTTAGCTTCCATCATATTTTTAGGGATAGTTGTAAGAACATCTCTAATAGGTACTGGAACAATTTGTTTATTTGGTATTTCAATACCTACCGTACTCTTTCCCGGAATAGGAGCTAGTATTCTAACTTCTTTAGCTGCTAAAGCTAAAGCTATTTCTCTATATATTCCGGTTATCCTATTTAATTTAGTTGCAGCTTTTATTTCTACTTCATATTGAGTTACAGCCGGTCCTTCATGAATTTCCACAACTTTTCCAATTATTTGGAAATCACTCAATACTTTTTCCAAAGCTACTTTGTTAGCTTGTAAAAATTCTGTAGAATTGATTTTTTTGTTCTTTATTGGGACATTTAGTAAATTAATTGGAGGTAAACGATAATTACCATTAGTTGAATTTTCAAATTTTATTGATTCAGTTGATTCTGTCGGTAAATCCTGTACTTTTTCATTATGAAATTGTTTCATATTTTCGGCACTAGTAATAATTACTTTTTCCAAACCTTCTTCCTCAGTTGCATCATCATCTGGTAATTTAAATACTTTACTTTCTTTAACACCTTTTTTTAAACTTCTGAATAATTGTTTGATTTTACTTACAATATCACTGATAGAAACATCAAGAAGCATAATTACTCCAAAAACTACAAGTACTCCTAAAACAATATAAGCGCCTTTAACTTCAAATAAATTAACAAGTGCTGCTCCAAAGAAAGCTCCAACAATACCTCCACCAGTTTGTGATACATTTGTAAAATTAGAATCTTTAATAGTAACTAATATTGATTCAATCGTATTCTGCATGATTTCGCCAAATTTAATTTCAGTCATTTCTTGAAAATAACCACGATGAGATAAAGCAAGCCAAGAGATAATCAAGAAATATAGACCAATCATTTTAGCACTAAAAAATTTTGGTACATCTCTTTTCGCTATCATATATAAACCCAGTATTAATATTAGAGTTATAATTACCGCCCAACTGGTTCCCATTAAAAAAATGGCAAAAGATTTGATTAATTCACCTACAGGACCAAACGGGCCAATACCAATAACACTGATAAGGACAAAGATTAATCCAGTTAGTTCTGAGCTAAATTTTACTTTAGTGCCGGTATCTTCTTTACGTTTCTTCTTCTTTGCCATATTCTCACCCTAATATAAGTATAATATATTGCCTGTTTTTTTGCAAAGAAAAATAGACAAATACTTGTCTACTCCTATTTACTTTCCAAATATTCGACAACTTTATATACTGTGTTATCAAAATTTATTAAATCGGTTTCAAACCATTTTACGTCCATTTTGTTATTAAACCAAGTATATTGTCTTTTAGCATAATTACGACTATTTTGTTTTATTTTATTAATAGTTTCCTCTAAACTACACTCTCCGTTAAAAAATGGAATAAATTCTTTATAACCAATAGCAGTTTTTATTTGTTTAGATTCTGAATATTTTTTAAATAAAACTGTTACTTCTTCTATTAATCCTTCTTTAATCATTTCATCTACTCTTTTATTTATCTGCTCATAAAGAGTATCTCGGTCAGTTGTAAGACCTATCATTTTAACATCATATAAAAGTTTAGCACTTTGTTCAACCGGTTCTTTATTAATTACATGTTTAATATATTTTCTTTGAAGTCTTTGTTTATTATTTTTATCAATATCAATTCCTAATTTTAATAGTTCTTGATACATTTCTTCATCTGAAAAATCAACTTCATAATTATCATTTTCTTCATGAAACTTATAATCATATAAAAGAGCTGATATATAAAGACCGCTTCCTCCTACTATAATAGGAATTTTTCCTCTTTTTAGAATATCATCTAATATTATTCTACCTTCTTTTTGAAAGTCATAAATAGTATATTCTTCATTTAAATTTTTTGTATCAATTAAATGATGAACTATACCTTCTTGATTTTTAATTTTAGCTGTTCCAATATTCATTTCTTTATAAACTTGAGTGGAATCAGCATTAATAATTTCCCCATTATATTTTTTAGCAAGGTTTAAACTTAATTTAGTTTTCCCTACTCCGGTTGGACCAACAATTACAATAATCATTACATCACCCTCTTAAACATTTTCTCAATTTCATATTTTGTAAAGGTAATAATGGTTGGTCTACCATGAGGACAGTTATAAGGATTATCACATTTAACTAACTTTTCTAAAATACTTTCCATTTGTTCCATAGTAATATTAGTATTTCCTTTGACACTATCTTTGCAGGCTGCTGTAGCCGCCAAACGATCATTAAACTTAACAGGATCAAATTTCTTTTGCATAGTTAGTACTAAGTCAATAATTTTCCTTATCTGACTTTCTTCATAACCTTCTAATAACCAGATAGGATGAGTCTTGATAATAATGGTATTGATACCAAACTCTTCAATCCCAAAACCTAAATCAATTAATACATTCATATTCTCTTGAAATTTTAGATAATCACTAGGACTTAATTCAATATTAATTGGTACTAATAAATCAGTAGTTTTAATTTCTTTTTCGGAAAGCATTTTTAAGATTCTTTCATAGTTTATTCTTTCTTCAGCAGCATGTTGATCTATTAAGTACATCCCCTCTTCATTTTGGGCAACAATATAAGTTCCAAAAACTAATCCACAAGGATATAATTCTAATTTTTTGATTTCCTCATTTTTTTCTTCAGTAAAATCAAAATTAGTTTGTTCTTCACGGACTTCAAATTTTTCTTCCGGTAATTCATAATTTTTTATTTCCGGCATTTTAATTTCATTATCATCATTTTTGGTTTGAATCTCCACTTTCGGTATTAATAAAGATTTATATAAAGCATTTTTGATAGCATCATAAATTAGTTCTTCTAAAACGTCCATTTTACTGATTCTGATATCTTGTTTGGTTGGATGAATATTAACATCAATTAAACTGGAATCGGTATTAATAGTTAAAATAACAATCGGATATTTATCTTCCGGTTTATAAGTGTGATAAGCATCATTTATGATTTTATTTAAATCATTGTTCTTAATTACTCGGTTATTAACAATTGAAGTGATATAATTACGAGTAGATTTTAAAATACTCGGCTTACAAATATATCCATAAATATCAAAATCATTATTATTTCCTTTAATCTCAAGCATATTTTTACTTATACTAGATCCATATATTTCATGAATGGTTTTAAGTAAATTACCTGATCCACTAGTTCTGAAAATTAAGTTATTATTGTTACTAAGCTCAAATGAGACATTAGGATAAGCTAAGGCTAATTTCTCCATAAAACTGGTGGTATTAGCAAGCTCTGTACTTTCACTTTTTAAATATTTTAAACGAGCCGGAGTATTATAAAATAAATCTTTTACTTCAATAATTGTTCCCCTTCGGGCATCACTTATGCCATCTGAAATAACCTTACCACCATGGATTTCGATTCTTGTTCCTTCCTTTCCTTCACTGGTTTGAAGGGTTACTTTAGAAACACTGGCAATCGATGGTATTGCTTCTCCTCTGAAACCTAAAGTATCTATAAAAAACAAATCTTCGGTTTTATATATTTTACTAGTGGCATGTCTTAAAAAGCAGTTATGAGCATCTTCCTTATTCATCCCGCTTCCGTCATCAGTTACTTTAATCATTTTGGTACCAGCATCTATAAGCTCAACTTTAATATTCTTACTTTCGGCATCTAAACTGTTTTCGATAAGTTCTTTAATAACATTAGCAATTCTTTCAACTACTTCTCCAGCAGCAATCTTATTTGCTAAATCTTCACTCATTATTTTTATTTTGTTCATTTTAACCACCTAAAATACTGCTTCTTACTTCTATTAGATTTGCTTTAATATTAGCAACTCTTACCACACAACTTTTTTTAATATTCAAAAAACCTAAACCACTAACTATTAAATCAGATTCATAACCTATATCAATCCGATATTCATAAGTTACCGGTTTATAATATTTTCTTACTCTTAAATCATTAGCCATATATAAAGTTACCGATGTATCATCACTAAAATTAAAATACATATTTTCGATTTCTAAAGTTTCTCCCGTTTTCATTTGAAAGGTTTTGGGCTTTAAACATACTTTTAAATTATATTTTTTTAAAATTAAATCATCTTGAATAGTATCAATGATAAAACCAGGAGAATCAATCACCGTTAAATTATCTTTAATTTTAATTCTTATAAAATCTAATGTAGTATTGGGAATATAACTAGTAGTTAATTGATTTAAATTAGTATCATTAAGTTCAATCAATTTATTAATTAAACTACTTTTTCCCGAATTAGTTAATCCCACAAAATAAATATAATCTATTTCTCTATCTTCTAAATAATCTGTTAAAGCTTCTACTCCATAATTATTAAGACTACTTATTAATTTAATATCTTCT
>JAAYPA010000009.1 GCA_012520055.1 Mollicutes bacterium | reverse complement strand
TGAAACAGTAGAGGATAGTGCAGGTGCAAAAAAAACTATACTACATTGCCAATTTGACATTGGTGACGAAGATAGGAAAAACCTAGCACTATCCCAATTATTTCCAATTTTGAGGAGTGACGCGAGGATTTGTAGCTCCCAGCGGGAAAAATCTTGTGGTAATACCAGCCTTTAGTGATATTACAATTGAAGGTGTTGAAAAAACCGCTATTAAATTAATTGTAGAATCGAAGTAACACTTAATAAGTGTTATTTTTGATTTAATAATAAATAATTCATATAATTTACTATGAATTATGAAAATGAAGAATTAAAATTAGTTGATATTCAGATGATTTTTTCCGGTTTAATAATATTAACGGTATTATTATCTTTGACTGTGACTTATAATAATCATTTAATATTAAGTGGGAAGCAACCATTTTTAACAGAAGAAGAAGCTAAGAATATAAATGTAGTAGCTAAAATACTGGCATTAATTTCAGCACTTGCATTTTTGTTTATTAATGTTATGAATGCGGAGCTTTTAAAAGAAGAAGGGAAAAATCCTAAAAATTCTTATATAGAATCCGGGGCCAGTTTTTTAATAGTTATTGCGACAATTATTGTCTTATATATATCTTTAAAAAATGGAAGTGATCTTTTAATAGCATCAGAAAATCCTGAAATATAAGTGTCTAAAATTAAAAAATCTGTTATAATTAATTTCAGGTGGATTATGGAATTAACCAAAGATTTAATAAAACAAATTTCTAAATTAAAAAAAGAGCCACAATGGATGACTGATTTTCGTTTGCAATCTTTTGCAAAATTTTTGGAATTAGATAATCCGGATTTTGGCCCGAAAATTGATATAGATTTTGCTTCTTTAACTTATTATAAAAAAGTAGGCGAAGTAGCAAGTAATTGGGAAAATGTTGATAAAAATATTAAAAATACTTTCCAAGAATTAGGTGTTATTGATGCTGAAAATAAATATTTAGCAGGTGTCAGTAATCAATTCGAAAGTGAAGTAGTTTATCATAATTTAAAAGATGATCAAAGCGGAGTAATCTTCTTAAGTACCGATGAAGCTTTGCAAAAGTATCCTGATTTGTTTAAAGAATATTTTAATAATTTAGTTAAGTATTCGGAAAATAAATATACTGCTTTAAATGGTGCTTTATGGAGTGGGGGATCATTTATTTATATTCCTCCCTATACTAAACTAGATCGCCCACTGCAAAGTTATTTTAGAATTAATGAAACTATGATGGGTCAATTTGAAAGAACGATTATTATTGTCGATGAAGGAGCAGAACTTTCTTATATTGAAGGATGTACTGCTACAGTAACTTCAGAAAATTCTCTGCATGCCGGAGTAGTGGAAATATATGTTAAAAAGAATGCTAAATGTCGTTATACCACTATTCAAAATTGGTCAGAAGATGTTTATAATTTAGTAACTAAAAGAAGTATTGTTGAAGAAAATGGGCAAATGGAATGGATTGATGGTAATGTTGGTTCAAAAGTGACCATGAAATATCCATCTTGTATTTTAAAAGGAGACTATGCTAAAGCCAGTTCCATTAGTATAGCTTATGCTAAAGGTAGTCAAAAATTAGATGCCGGAGCTAAAATGATTCATTTAGGAAAAAATACCAAAAGTAATATTATTTCCAAAAGTATAGCATCTGGTGGCGGTGAAGCTAATTATCGAGGAACTGTTAAAATAAGTAGCTCAGCAACAAACAGTGAAGCCATTATTAAATGTGATACGATTCTTTTGGATAAATATTCTAAAAGTGATACCTTTCCTAAAAATATCGTTTTAAATGATAGCAGTACTTTAGAACATGAAGCTACCGTATCTAAAATAAGTGAAGATAAACTATATTATTTAATGAGTAAAGGTTTGTCTGAAAATGCGGCTAAAGAATTACTTGTTATGGGTTTTATCTCTGATTTTAAAAAAGAATTACCACTTGAGTATGCTATTGAACTAAACAGATTGTTGAAAAATATATAGATTTATTAAAACTTTGTAAATTTGAAGGTTAAAAACTTCAAATTTTTTTATTTGTTAAAAGCAATATTAAAAAAGTTTTCCACAATTAGAGTTAATATTAAAAATTACACTTTTGCAACTGCCAAAAATAAATGATAAAACTTTTTTTGAAAGGAGGAAAAATGTATAATTTAGTTTATTTAATTGGTAGGCTTACAACAGATCCGGAAACAACTGAAACCGAAACAGGAAAAAAAGTTATGACCATAAATTTAGCTGTCCAAAGAAGTTTTAAAAATAGTGATGGTATATATGAAACAGACTTTATTCGTTGTGTACTTTGGGATGGGATAGCTTCAAGAACTTCAGAATTTTGCCGTAAAGGTGATTTGATTGGAGTTAGAGGTCAAATTAGAACTTCATCTTATGAAACAGAAAACGGTGAGAAAAAATATCAAACCGAAGTAGTTGTAGAAAAAGTAAGTTTTTTAAGCAGCAAACCGATTGAAGAAGAGAAACCTAATAGTGGTAAAAAATAAAAAAAGTAGACAAAATGTCTAGGAAGGCAAACCAGCAAAATGCTAGTTATTTAGTTTTAATGAATCTAATTAGTCAAATTGTTTTAATGTCTACAAATAAAAAAGTATAAAAAATATTTGTAATCATAATATTTTATTGGTGAAGGTATGAAATATATTAAATATTTGTTGTTAGGTATTTTTATGCTGATCAGTTTTTATTTTACTGATAAAATAATGATTTATTTGGAGAATCAAAATCCTATTATGAAACAAATACAAGAAGTTGAAAATAAATATACAGAAACCCCGGTTAATGCTACTATTAAAGATAATACAATTATTCCCGGTAAAAAAGGCAAAAAGATTAACAAAAGAAAAAGTCTTTTAAAAATGGATGACTTTGGCTCATTTAATGAAACATTTTTAATTTATGATGAAATTAAACCGGAAGTATCTTTGGAAGATAATTTGGATAAAGTCATTATTAAAGGTAATCCAAGTAAAAGGAGTGTGGCTTTTGTAGTTGAAGATGCTAACATAACTAAATATTTTGATGAAAATGATATTCAATATACCTTAATCAGTAATTTAAAAAGTGATTTAAAAAAAGAAAGAGATTATCTTTTAGGTGAAGAAGATAAAAAAAATATCAGTGATTTAAATTCTTTACTTAATAAAAATAAAGTAAATTCTAAAATATGTTTGGTAAATTATTCTAATATTGAATATTGTAAAGAAAAAAAATATTATATTGTTGCGCCAACCATAGATACGGGTATTAATATAACTCAGTTATTGTCTAATATTGGTAGTGGATCTATTATTTTGGTAAGAAAAAATACTAACCTTGATAATTTAAAACTAATCTTACAAGAAATAAGAAAACAAGATTTGGAAATAACTTCTTTAAAAGATTTAATTTGTGAATAATAATTGAAATTCTTTTTTCTTTTTGCTATAATGAGTTAGCTTTAGTTAACTTTATAATTAATTTATAGAAAAGAGAGAAGAAAAATGAGTAAAATTAAATTATTTGGAATGGGTGGGCTTAATGAAAATGGTAAAAACACCTATGTTATTGAAATAGATGAAGATATATTTGTATTAGATGCCGGTTTAAAATTTGCTAATGATTCAATGTTTGGGATAGATTATATTATTCCCGACTATAGTTATTTAGAAAAAAATCGTAAGAGAATTAAAGGCGTATTTATTACTCATGCTCATCCTGAAAGTTACGGGGGAGTCAATGATTTAGTAAGAACTATACCTGAAATAAAAATCTTTTGTACCAGATACACCAAGAATCAAATGTTAATTGAAGGGGTTCCGGAAAAAAATATTATTGAAATCAAACCTCATAAAAAAATTAGTTTTGGTAAAAATAGTATTTTTCCGATAAATGTAAATCATTCTGTACCGGAAAGTGTTATGTATGTTATTAATACAGTTGATGGAGCTATTTGTTATACATCAGATTTTATTATTGATCCATCAATGAGAGATTCTTATGAAATGGATCTTGGTAAGATTGCTTATGTAGGTAAGCAAGGAGTACTGGCTTTATTATGTGAATCTTCATTTTCTGAAAAAATAGGACATACAAGTCCTTCACATCATATGTCTTCATTTTTTAAAGAAATAATGAATAAAAATGAAGGAAGAATTATTTTTTCAGTATTACATAATCATTTATATACGATAGAAGGTATTATGAATGCGGCTAAAAATACCCATCGTAAAATAGTCGTAATGGGTAAAAAATTACAAAATATTATTAATATGGCTATTAAAGAAGGGTATATGAATGTTGACGAATCTTTAATTGGTGATTTAAATAATGTTAATGATTCTAATGCTATTTTATTAATCTGTGATGAAAGAGAAAAACCTTATGCAGTTATTGAAAAAATTATTAATGGAAATGATAAATATATAAAGCTTAATAATGAAGATACTTTTTGTTTTGCTGAACCAAGATATGATGAAAATGAAAAGATTTTTGTTAAAGTAGAAAATGAACTGGCTATGATGGGAATTAAAACAGTTAACATTCCTCAAAATAAAGGAATATTACTTCATGCTTCAAGTGAAGATTTGATGATTATGATTTCTTTATTAAAACCAAAATATTTTATTCCGGTTAAAGCTGAGTATCGTTATATGGTTGGCAATGCTAATCTAGCAATGAATCTTGGTTACAAAAAAGAAGATATTTTATTAAAGCTAAATGGTGAAATAGTAACTTTCATTGATGGAAAACTTCAGAATACCAACGAAAAAATGTTTATCGATGATGTTTTAATAGATGGAACTAGTACTGATGATGTAGGTGAACTTGTTATTAAAGATAGAGAAATGCTATCGGAAAACGGTATTGTTTTAATAAGTGCCACATTATCTAAAAAAACTAAAGAAATATTTGTTGGTCCAGAGATAATTACCAGAGGTTTTATCTATGTTAGAGATTCCAAAGAAATGATAGAAGAAATTAAAAGGATATCTATTGAAGTTATCCATAATAATACTAATAACAATTATGTTGACTTTAATAATATTAAAACTGAAATTCGTGATAGATTATCTAAGTATTTCTATAATGAAACAGAGTGTAAGCCAATGATTATAGCTGTTATTCAAGAAGTTTAGCTTTTGCTAAGCTTTTTACTTGCAATAAAATACTTATTTTTATACAATTGATTTAAGAGGTGTTAGTGATGAAGAGTATAAGTTTATTACCTGCAGATACATATATTGCTATAAATAAGACCATCCTAACCGAACTAGATCGTAAAAATATTATTAATTTGTATGAACCGATTATTGGATCAATAGCTACCAGTCTTTATTTAACATTATGGAGTGATTTGGATAAAAGAGAATTAATGAGTAAAGATTTTACTCATCATCATTTAATGACTTTACTTAAAACCAGTTTAGAAGATATTAAAGAAGCCAGAAAAAGTTTAGAAGCTGTCGGACTTTTAAAAACTTTATATAAACCAGAAAATAATATTAATCAATATATATATGAATTATATTCACCATTATCTTCTTATGAATTTTTTAATCACCCAATACTAAATATTGTTTTATATAACAATATAGGGTCTTCTGAATATGAATCGCTTTTAAATTTATATAAAAAACCAAATTTTAATTATTCCAATTATGAAGATATCAGTTATACAATAGAGCAGACTTTCAAAAGTATTCCCAAAACCGGATTTAATAATAATGATATTCAAAAGAAAGAAATCGGACAAATCAATATATCTTCTTTAATTGATTTTGATTTACTTATCTCAAGTATTCCCAATAAAATTTTAAATATTAAAGCTTTTTCCAAAAAAAGCAAAGATTTGATTAATAATCTAGCTTTTGTCTATAACTTGGATACTTTAAAAATGAGTGATTTAATACGCCTTGCGATAGATGAAAAGGGTCTTATTAATAAAGATTTGTTAATTAAAGAAACTAGAAAATATTATGAATATAACAATAATGGAGCTTTACCGACTTTAATATATCGTACTCAACCGGAATATTTAAAAACACCAGAAGGTGATTTATCTAATCGTGGTAAAATGATTTATATTTTTGAAAATACGACTCCATATGATTTTCTGAAAGGCAAATATAAAAATGTAAATCCTACATCCAGAGATTTAAAATTATTAGAATATTTAGCTGTGGAATTAAATATGGCTCCGGCTGTAATCAATGTTTTAATTGATTATGTATTAAGAATCAATAATAACAAACTAAATAAAGCCTTTATTGAAACTATTGCCGGTCAGTGGGTGAGACTAGGAATCAAAACAGCTTCTGAAGCGATGGCAATAGCTGAAAAAGAACATAAGAAAAATAAAAAGAATTTTTCTGTTAAAGAAGAAAAACCTCTTCCGGTTTGGTTTAATGCAATTAATCAAATTAATCAGCTTTCTCAAACAGAAAAAGAAGAAATGGAAGATTTACTTAAAGATTTTAGATAGGAGGTAGTCATGTTAAAACTTGAAGAAAAAACTAAACAATATGAAAAGAAAGATTTAAAGTATTCTTTAAAAAGTGCTTATGCTACGGCAATCAAGAATGAAGATTTTAAAAAATTAATTAATACTTTAAAAGTAAAAGATGATATTGCAATTCACTATACTTCTAAATTAGAAGAAACTGTTGCAGAATTAAAGAGTTGTTCAAAATGTAAAAGTATCTTTGAATGTAAAAATAAAGTTACCGGTTTTGTCTATTATCCGACTTTGAAGGATGAAAAATTAGAATTCAATTATGTAGCCTGCAAATATAAAAAGAAAGAATTTAAGGATAGAGAAGACATTAAAACTGATTTTTATGAAATGCCTTTAGAAATTAGAAAAGCTAAAATGTCTGATATCGATGTAAATGATGCTAAAAGAGTTAAAATAATTAAATGGTTAAAGAAATTTTATGATGAATATCAAAAAGATAGACATTTAAAAGGATTATACATCCACGGGTCTTTTGGCTCAGGTAAAACTTATTTAATAAGCGCTTTATTAAATGAATTATCTAAAGAAAAAAATAATGTAATTATTATTTATTATCCAGAACTTTTAAGAAGTTTAAAAGAATCTTTTGAAGATAATAATTTTGGTTCCAGAATTAACGAGATTAAAAAAGCTGATTTATTACTTTTAGATGATATTGGTGCTGAAACTGTTACAGCTTGGAATCGTGATGAGATATTGGGTACTATTCTGCAATATCGTATGGATAATAAATTACCGACTTTCTTTACCAGTAACTTAACAATTAAAGAACTAGAAAATCATTTTATTATCAATAAATCAAGTGAAGAACAAATAAAAGCAAGAAGAATAGTAGAAAGAATTAAACAATTAACTGATACTGAAGAATTAATAAGTGAGAATCGAAGAAAATAATTCATTCTCACTTTTTTTGTTTAAATCTTGCATAAAACATAAATATATTGTAAAATTGTTATTAGATAGGATAGGAGAGCTTTTGGATGGAAAAAATCAAAAAAATATTTAAAATAGGATTATTATTAGTTGTTCCGATGTTTTTTATTAGTATCGGAATGTATATGAATTTAGAAAAATCAAATATAAAAAATAATGATGGAGAATGGTTTGCATTATCCACTACTGTCCAAAATACTTGTACATGTGAACGTAGTTCGGGCGGAGTATTCGGAACTAAATGGGATTGCAGTTCCTGTAATAATGCTCAATCAACGTTACAAAATAAATGTAGCGGAGGAGAAATAAGAGACTTAACTTACAGTTGTAGTTATAATTATTATAATACCGTATACGGACCGGCTACATCGAAAGATAATGCGGAAACTGCCTGCAAAAGAATGGCTGATGAAAAAGGCTTAGTTGTTCATGGTATATATGATGTTACTTATAGTGCCACATGTACAACCATAGATTGGGAAAAAAGTTATAAAACAACAACTGTTAATACTAAATTTACAGTATCCACTAATTCTGAATGGTGTAGTTTTTCAAAAGAAAGACAAGATGCTACTGTTCAAACTGAAACTAGAACCGCTACTCGCGCAACTTTAACTAAAAGCGGTCTTACTTGTATCTTTGAAGTAAACAAACCGGGTTCGTTTTATGTTTATGATAAATCCGGTTCTAAAGCATACGAATATGTTATTACTGTAAAAGAAAATACAACCACAACTACAACCAAAACCACAACAACTACTAAGAAAACAACTACAACTAAAAAAACTGCAACAACAACTACTACAAAACCAGCACAAGATATTCCACCCCAACAACCAACTACAACACAAATAAATGATTATCGTTGGGTAAAATCTGCAAGTTCATCAGTTTCATGCGGAGATTATGTTCACATTACAACCTGCAAATTAATTAACAATAAACCATCAGAATGTGATATTGATTCAATTAATTTAGTCAAATTATCAAATCCACTAAAACTTGAATATAAATACATAGCTGAAGCTAATACAAATCAACCTACTTGTCCTACAAACAAAAGATTTGCAGCAAAAGGTGGAGCTACATATTATACAAAATATGACGACAGTACTAAAAAATTTGTTGGCGACTCTAAAACTTTACCTTGTAATACTGAAGTCACCTTTAGTTTACCTATAGTTTATAGTTGTATTTATGGTGATACGGTTTCAAACACTGTAAATCTTAGTGGTTTGACTGCAAAACAATATTGTAGAGGAAGCTATATTAATAATGGCGTTACTGAATATATATATGTTGACAGAAGTAAATTAACATATAGCGATCAAAGTGCTGTATGTAAAGTTAAAACTCCAGATCCGGTAGAAGAAGAAAAACCTGGAACATCAACTCCGGATCCAACTCCGGGAACATCAACTCCGGATCCGACTCCTTCAACAAGTGAATGTCAATATAATTACGAACCAAAAACCCAACAAACAACTACGGAAGCAGTAAGTTTACCAATTTGCTATCAATATAAAAATGGTAAATTTACAGCGGATACCTATAATGAACAATCAGTCTTTACTTGTGCTAAAGGATATCGACGTACTTATTTTGAAGATAAGGATAACACTTTAAATACATGTAAAAATGTCAAAAAAACCGGTGGAACCCAAACTTGTTATCGAGTATTCAATTATTATTGTTCATCAACTGCGCGTCCGATAATTCAAGGATCCGGTAGTTTAGCAACCAAAGATAATATGGGTTCTATTAAAATAAAAGGTAATGATAGTGTTACTAATACAGGTTTAAAAGGTTATATTATTGATACTGGAGAAAAACCGGTAACAAGATTTTCAGATTGGAAACCATTTGAAAATAATGCTTATGAAGCTTCTGAGCCAAGATCTGTAGGAACTTGGTTTGCATGGGTAATGACTAATGATTATGCTATAAGCTATTCAATTATGTTAAGAGTTCATAGTGATGATTTAACTACCACAGCAAAGAGTCTTGAATTAAAAAATCCAGATAATGATGAAAAATTCGATTTTTCTCCTATCAAAGATAATGATGGAACGCTTAGTTATTCACAAGGAATAAATACTAGCAATTATGTAAGATTGTCTAATCAGCTGGTTAATGATTCTATGATTGCTACAGGATTTGATATGTTTACTACAGCGTATGAATTAACAGTAAGTAGTAATAAAATAGCTATTTATGCAACATTAACCAATAATGATTCATATTATGCTGAAGGCTATGAACCAAGAACTATTGATTTAGATTATGGCAGAAATGTAGCTTTAATAAAAATAGTTAACAGTAAAGGTGAAACCAGAACTTATACATTTATCATAAATAGAACTGATAATCGTGAATCAATAAATGAATTAAAATCACTAACCGTTAGTAAAGGCAAATTAAATTTTGATCCAAATGTTTCTGATTATACTATTTCAGTTCCCAAAAATACTAAGAGTGTTACAATCAATGGTACTTTAGAAAGTGGTAAAGCAGCATTCGTAACAGGATATGAACCGAGAAAAGTTGAATTAATTGATAATATTACGACTGCTGTTATTAAAACTATTAGTGAAGCAGATATTGTTAGAAATTATTTATTAACATTTATTAAAACTGGTGCGGAAATAATAGAGGACATTGCTAGTAGTACTTACTTAAGTTCATTATCAATTCCGGGAACTGAACTAGAATTTGATCGTGAAACATTAAGTTACAGTGTAGCTGTTGATTATGAAACCGAATTAGTTCCTGTATACGTTTTTGCCGAAAGTGATAATGCTACTGTTGAGGTTACGGGAAATGTAGGCTTAAAAGTAGGTCCAAATAAAATCGAAATATTAGTAACTAATGGAAGTCAATCTAAAATGTATACTGTCTTCGTAAATCGTAAAGAAGATGGTTTAGGAATTTCAACTAATACCAAATTACAAACTTTAACAGTAAAAGGTTATGATTTGAATTTCAATGAAGATGTTGAAGATTATACTTTAAAAATTAAAAGAGAGAAAACCTTGTTATTATCTGCAACACCACAAAGTGATCGTTCTGAGGTTTATATGTATGGTAATAATGATTTAACAACATTTAGTACTATAAGAGTTAAGGTTATAGCTGAAAACGGTGAGACTGGACTATATTCAGTGGATATTGTTAAAGATCCTTTCAATAAGGATTTGGAAATAACTATTGCTATTGTTGGTAGTATTATATTACTTGGTGGTGGTATAATATTAATAATCAACAAACGTCAAAAGAAACTCAGAGAATATATAGAAGAATAGGGGTTGTAAATATGAAAAAATCAATATATTTATTACTTAGTTTGGTATTAATGCTTCCTGTTATTGTAAGTGCTGAAGTTAAACATGATACAGATATAAAATTAGTAGGCACCAGAGAAGAATGTTTACAAGAATTAGAATTGAATGAAGATGATGATAATAAAAGTGCTTCAGAAGGTTATTATTTAAGTTGTATTGCTGTAAGTTGTAAAAATGGTTTAGTATCTTATGATGAAGATTTAGAACCCTTTGAAGAAAATGTTACTTGTGCCAATGGTAATAAAAATCCCTATACCTATATTGTTCAAAGTGCTTTTTCTCAATTTGAATTGGAAGAAAATGCTTCTTGTTCTTTAAACGAAGCAGATGAAAATTATTTTGATGCTAAATTTGGTACTTTTGTAACCCAGTATAATTGCTTATTAAATGGTGATGGTAGTGTGTATAAATCTACATCAAATAATGATACCGGCGGTAATCCAACCGGAGGTAATTCTGATAAAGAACCGAATCCTCAAACTGGAATAAATACTTATTATACCGTTTTAGGTTCATCAGTTGTAATCTTAAGTATCGGACTATACATTATAAACAAGAAAAATTTATTTAAAAAGATTTAAATATTAATAATAATGTGTTATTATTAATATAGGTCTTGATATAAAAAAGAATATCAATCCTGATATCCTTTTTTTTGATAAAGGAGTGCTTTAGATGAAAAACTTTAACAGGTATTTTCTATTAATTTTATTATTGTTAACTAGTTTTGATGTCTATGCTACCAGTTATGATACTCCAGTTAAAAAAGATATGACACTAGATGAATGTCTTTCTTACCAAGATAAAGAAAAAAGTAGCAGTGGCAGTGGGTATTTTGCTCATTGTGTCAAAGCGACATGTTATGGTGGAGTATGGAAAACCGGTTATTATATTGCTAGTGATTTAGTAAAATGTACTAATGGTAATCAAAATAAATTTCGTATGATAGTAAATGATGGATGTACACCTTATATCGGTACTTGTACTCCAACCGTTAAAGAAAAATATTGCAGTAAAATATCATATTATGATTGTACAAAAACTGCCGATGGAAAAGCTTATGTACCACCGGTTTTAGAACCACAAACTACCACATCAACTACTACAACTCGCAAACCTCAATTAAAACCCCAAACAACTAAAACTACAACAACCGTGATAATTAAAAGTACAAACAATTATCTGGCTGATTTGAAAGTTAATCCCGGTAATCTTTCTTTTTATAAATCTGTTCAAAACTATACTATTGAGATTAATAAAGAAGTAACTTCTATTGAAGTAACACCAACATTGGAAGATGAAAAAGCCCAAGTTACTGTGGAAAACAATTATTCAATCAGTATAGATAAACCAATTTTAATTACCGTAATTGCGGAAAATGGTGATACCAGATTATATACTATAAATTTGAAATATACGGAAACACCTTTAGATGCCAATTCTAAAATTAAAAATATAATTATTAGTGGATATGATCTTAATTTTAATTATGATATTACTTCTTATAAACTAAAAATAAATAAAGAAAAAAGTTTGGATATTAATATTGAATTAGATAGTGAAAATGCAACATATACCATAAGTGGTAATGAGAATTTAAAAAATAAATCCCGTATTAATATAATTGCTACTGCTCAAGATGGATCTACTACTACTTATTTAATAAATATTAGAAAAAATAGTAATTTTGGAGGAATTTTTGTAGTTATAATAGTACTAGGTATTGCTGGTTTTGTAGGTAATAAATTAATCAGAAAAATAACATTTAAAGAAAAGGAAACTAAATATGAGTATGAGTAAGAGAATATTAATAATTTTTGCTTTAAGTTTATTATTTATTCCGTCTTTTACAGTTTTGGCCGAAGATGATTACGTAGCAACATTTTGTACTTGTTTTTACGATAAAGATGCAAATACTATAGCTTGTCATACATGTAAGGAAGATAATCCAAATTGCAAACCATGTAGTGATACTGCAAAAATTAAGGAAGAATTACAAGCCAAATGTGGTGGCTCAGATGCGGAATTAACTTCAGATATTAAATATTTTTGTGAACCTTTAAATTCACCGATGAAATCATTTATATCAATTGATGCAGATCGTATCAGATTAGTTCCATTTGATAGTTGCCAATATTTTTTAATGCATTCTACTAAGTCGTATGAAAATTCAGATCTCCAAGTAGCAGCATTTTCTACTTGCATAGCACCTAGTGAAATAATGGGAACTGATATTTGTAAAGAAGATGACATTATAAAAGCTTTAACTTTTATTGGTTATTTATTATTCTTTGTAAAATTATTAGTGCCGTTTATTATTATCTTAATAGGTACAATGGATTATTATAAGTCTGTAACGGCCAGTAAAGATGATAGTCTAAAGGAACAAACTCAAAAATTTTTAAAGCGTATAGTAATCGGTATATTGGTATTCTTTATTCCGACTATTATTAACACGTTTCTTGTTTTTTTCAGTAATTACAGTGAAACCATAGCAGGTTTTCAGCAATGTACAGAATGTCTTTTAGATCCAATATCATGTGATAAGTGATTTTACACTTTTTGGAAAATAAAATTGTATTAAATATTAATTTGATGTATAATAATATTGATATGATAGGAGGAGTTTATAAATGAAAGATGCGACAGGCGAATTAAGTATGACTGCCATTGCTGTAGTAGCTATAGCAGCTGTAGGTGTAGTATTTACTACTTTGATTTGGCCATCTATTAAAGCTAATATTACGAGAAGTACTTATTGTGCACAAGCATATAACTGTGTAGATTGTGATGATAAAATGTGTACATGCACTTATATCAAGGAAGATGGAAATACTGATACAGTGAAATGTCCTAAACAATAATTAATATATAAAAAGGGATTGATTTAAATGAGAGAATCCATAGGTGGAACATGGATTTTTGGTATTGTGGTAACTTTCATCGTACTATTTAGTAGTTATTTGGCAATATCAGTCAACTATTCTAAAGCCTTTCATGTAAAAAATGAAATAGTCAGTATCATCGAAAAATATGAAGGTTTTAATAATGCTTCTAAAAATGCCATAGATACTTATGTTAAAGGTTATGGCTATGGGGTTCGTGGAAGTTGTTCTGGTAATGAACGTGGCGTTGATGAAAGTAATGGAAGATTTAAATATTGTGTATCATGTGTAACAAAGGTTGATAGTTTAACTAAAACATATTATACAGTAAAAGTGTTTTTTAAACTAGATTTACCAATAGTAGGTAACATATTTACTTTTCCGGTAACTGGATCAACTAAATCAATCCATTTTGCTACAAATGATAATGACATATCATGTTCAATACTTGATAGTGGTGTTTAGATTGTAAGGTAAGTAAATGAATATAGTAATTAATAATCAAAATTATCGTATAACTGATTCTTTGAATGTTGAAATTATAAAAACTCTTTCTGGAGAGTTTTCTTTGTATGAAATAGAACAAGAATTGGTTAATTTTATTTACAATAAAATTATTATAGATATAACAGCTATTCGTAATTATTATGATATTAATAGTGTTATAAGTTTTTTAAGTGGATTTGAATCATCAAAAGTTATAATTTTATTAAATGATAGTGAAGTAACAAATAGTAATAGTTTTTTAAGTAAATTAGTCGAAAATGGTTATTATAATTTTACTAAAAATGCCGCCGGTATCCAATATTTAATAGATAATCCCAATAATTTAGAGGATGTTAAACAGTATTTAGTACCAACTAATTCTGATTCAATTAATCAGAATAATTATCAAGCAAATATTAAAACTGATCAAACGTTTACTAAGAAAAATTTGAATCAAAAAATAATCGGTATTCAAAATTTAACAGATCATGCCGGAGCTACGACTTTGACATACATGATGTATAAGCAACTAAAATACAATTATAATATTAAAGCAATAGAAATGAATAAACAGGATTTTGTTTATTTTCGCAATGTTGATTTAAGTTTTTGCATATCAATTGACGATTTACAAATTAAATTAATACAATATTCGGATGCTGATGCTATTCTGATTGATTTAAACGGTTTTGATGCTCAAAATATTTGTGATGAAATATTATATCTTGTGGATCCTGGTACAATTAAACTCAATAAACTATTAAAAAAAGATAGTAATATCCAAATTAAAACCAAAAAAGGAAAAATAGTTTTAAATCGTAGTGCTATTAAACAAGAAGAAATAAATAATTTTGAATATGAAACAAAATTTAATGTTTTCTTTAACGTAAGTAATTTTGATGATCGAAAAGAACGTATTAAAGTTATTGATGAATTATTATATAATTTAGGATTTAAAAAACAAAATCCGAATAATATGGGTTTTTTTGGTAATATTTTTCATAAAAACTAAGCGTTTTGTTGACTTTTTGGAAATTATAATATAAAATTTAGATAGATGTGAGGAGAGATTTAGATGAGTAATTTAATAATATCAGCAGTTAATGTTGGTGGATTTTGTGAAGAAGCAGCCGAAGTTTTACAATTTGCAGGGTGGGCTATTACATTTTTTAAAGTTGCTATTCCTATTATAATTGTTGTATTGGGAATGTTTGATTTTGGTAAAGCTGTTGTTGCAAAAGAAGACGATGAAATCAAAAAACAAACAAAGAGATTAGTATATCGTGCAGTTGCCGGAATCGTTATCTTCTTTATTCCATCAATTGTACTATGGTTATTTAGTGTTGTTGGTGATTATGGTACAGCTA
>JAAYPA010000081.1 GCA_012520055.1 Mollicutes bacterium | reverse complement strand
ATAATTTACTTCATAATTAATCTTGTTTTTTAAAAGTTGTAAATATTGGTCCATTGTATTTCCTAGACGCGTTCACTCTTTTCAATTAATCTTTTTAGCTGTTCTATTTGCTAGTGTTTGAGTAGGTGAAATGTAGGTGAAAAGGTGAAACACAAGTATGAGTTTTTATCATTTAAATATAACATCAACTTCTTTCCACTATAATTTGTTTTTCTCCTATTTAGGATAAGGTAAAAATAGCGTCTACGACGCGTTAAAAATCTCGTCCTTAAAATAATTTTGAAATTTAACTTTTTTGTCTTGAATTCTTTGCTATATTTTGTTATAAATATCTTGGTGATATTTATGAGTACATCTTTTAAAATAAAAGATATCTTTGCTGACCATTGGGATGCCTTTTTAGATCAAGGGTATCCCATTCGTCCTGCTGTTTTGAAAAATGTGCAAAAGATAATCTTTTGTGGTGAACCTTCTATGGGCCATGCTCTGTACTATTGTAATAATTGCAAGAGGTTCAAATATGTCTATTTTACTTGCAAAAGTAGATTCTGCAATTCTTGTGGTGCTAAATATACTCAGGATCGTGCTTCTTCTATCACTTCTAAACTAATTAATTGCAAGCATCGTCATATTGTTTTTACTATTCCTCAAGAACTTCGCATTCTCTTTCGTAAAGATAGAAAGTTACTTCATTTGCTTTTTAAAGCTTGTGCTGACACTATTCTTACTTGGTATTTTAATATCAATAAATCCGAAAACTTTAAACCTGGTTTTATCTCTACCATGCACACTTTTGGTCGGGATCTTAAATGGAATCCTCATATTCATATGCTCTTAACTGAAGGTGCTTCTGGCTCTAAAACTGTTTGGAGAAAAATCTCTCATATTCCTTTTAATATGCTTAGAAAAAGATGGCAGGCTACTTTATTGAGTTTACTTCATAAGAGCCTTGGTTCTTCTTTCTATGCTCTTAAGTCTAAGTTATTTAAGACTTATTCTGATGGATTCTATGTTTATGCTAAACCTAATATGAATACTAAATCTCAAGATGCTATTAAATACATTATCCGTTATACTGGTCGTCCTGCTATGGCTCAGTCTCGTATCCTTGATTATGATGGTGAATTTGTTACTTTTTATTATGATCGTCATGAGGATAACAAGCGTGTTACTGAAAAATTACATGCTTTCGACTTTATTAAGCGTTTGATTATTCATATTCCTGATGAACAGTTTAAAATGATTCGTTATTATGGACTTTATGCTAAAAAATATATTCATTCTTCTAAGCTTTATCTAATGGATACTATAACTAAGAAATTATTTCGAAAAAAATATTCTAATTGGCGTGCTAGACTTCTTCTGGCTTTTGGCGTTGATCCTCTTTGTTGCTCTTGTGGAACAATTATGGAATTTATTGGTGTTTTCCAATCTTCTAAGAACCCTTATATTGAAAATATCTCTTCTACACTTTATAATAGTTCTTAGTAACTAATTTATATTGTGGAGGTTTGATAATGAATATTCTTGAAGGTTTTTCGAAGAAAGATGATTTAATTGAGTTTATTTGTACTAAATGTAACTATTCTCTTTGGGTTCCTAGATTTATTGTTGTTGAGTTAGAAGAAGATAATATGTTTGATGGTCTTGACCCATCTGTTCCACCACAACCCTTTTGTCAAGTTTGTGATGGTGTTATGACTCCTAAATCTTATACTGGTATTCGTGGTAAACATTACGAATACAAAAAATAATCTAATCTATATTAGTCTTTTTGGCATGCCTTTGGTTTTAAAGGCTGCCTTTTTCATTAAATAGGAAAAGTAGAACTTTCCTATTTAAAAATAAAAAAGGCCTTATTTAGGTCTTTTTTATTTTTGCTTTCTATTTCCATTTTTCTTAAATTATAAATTATCTATTTTTTTAAAATGATTTGGTGTTTTTCTTCTTATATCCTAAATAAAATTCTCATTATTCCTTATTCTTCTATTCTATCACAATATTTAGTACTATATTTATTTTTATAAATAAAATCAACCATCTATAATATTTCTACTGAATAATCAACGCTTTTTCAGGAAATATAATAGGATAAGAATTATACAATATTTGTTTTTTCTATATACACCTAAGAAGTCTACAACTAGACTAAAATTACATATAAATTGAGGACAGGAAAATTAAAATAATTAATTACCATATCCTCAAACTTAGCAGCTGATTTTATTT
>JAAYPA010000080.1 GCA_012520055.1 Mollicutes bacterium | reverse complement strand
CTCCATACATATATCCTAAATATTTGGCATCATTATAATTATTGTTATTCCATGAATGTAAACCGCTTATTTGTGTAGCTACTCCCGAATTATTAATAGTACATGAATCGTTAGGACAAGTTCCATTATAAATAAGTCTAATAGACCCTCCTCCATTTAATCTAATTATTTTCCATTGAAAACCTGCCCATATAACATTATTATTTATATCATCCTTTTCTCCGCGATAATAAAATGCTGGACCATAATTATCAGTTGTAGCATATAAACCACTGGTTCCATTTAGAACTCCAAAACTCGGGGGTACCTTTGTTTTTTATTGCTTCAGATCCTCCTTCTTGAGCTAAAATTTTAGTTTTTAATGAAGTGATAAAATCGACTGTGCATACAGTTCTAAATGAAGTAACAGAATATACATTTAATATCCATTTTGTACCATCCCAGCCTGCTACCCCGTAAGCACTTGTTGGAAATCCATTTGTTTGACAATCTGTGATTACTCCATAATCATAACTAGCAGGAAATGTAGCTGCATCTACTCCATCAATAAGCGTTTTTATTATTAAATCTTCTTCGTTATATTCATCAGTGATAAGATTTTGTAATTCTAATGTATTATAAATAAACCCAGCGTTCACTTCTACCAGTATATAATAAGTAGTTTGAGTTGTATTATCTACTACTATTGAAAATCTTTTGGCCTCACTCTGATGAATTTCACCAAATATCGAATCTACAGATTTAGAAGAGTACATTATACTTAATCCTGCTGGCTTATCTATAAAATTGGTGCATGTAGCATCAGAACATACTTTATAAACTAGTTCATATTTTGTATCACGATTATTTAATGACAACAAAACTATATTGGCTCTAGTTAACTGGTTTTTGTGGCAGTAATAATTTGATTAGATGTTCCATTAATTGTCATGTTATACTTCATTTTAGATACTTTAATATTGGCTAATTCCCTTTCTTCTTTTAGATTAAAAAGACTAAAAGAAATATTTAAAATGACAAAAACAATTACCAATATCACATAACTACCAACTAAAAGAAATCTTTTATTTAGAAATTGTTTACTACTTTTTTTCATACTAGTACCTCAAATAATTTAATACTATTTTATATTATAATATCTATTATATTATATCATTTTTTTGAATAAAAAAAACTCTATTTTTTAGAGTTTTCTATAGCTTTAATTAATTCACTTTCACTCATTTTAGTATATCCTTTAATGCCTAATTTTTTTGCTTGATTCTTTAAATCTTCCGGATTATTATCACCTGATAATTTCCCAGTTTCAACAAGTTCTATGATTTCTTCTCTGGTTAAAGTTTCTTTTTCAATTAAAGTATCTGCTAATAAGTTTACTAATTTTTCATTTTCTTTAAGAAGTTTTGTAGCGTCTTTATAACAGCTATCAATGATTTTTCTTACTTCTTGGTCAATTTCCAGAGCTACAGCATCCGAGAAATTTTTACTCTTATTATAATCACGTCCTAAGAATACGCCTTCACTTTTATGTTCTAATTGAACAGGGCCTAAGTCACTCATACCATATTCGGTAACCATTGATCTGGCAATACTTGTTGCTCTTCTAAAATCATCAGAAGCTCCGGTTGTGATTTCTTTTAAGAATATTTCTTCGGCAACTCTACCAGAAAGTAAACCGGTAATAGTAGCTAGAAGTTCATTCTTAGTCATAATCGCTATTTTTTCTTCCTTAGGAAGCATCATGGTATATCCACCAGCCATTCCTCTTGGAATAATAGTAATCTTATGTACTTCATTGGCATCTTTTAATTTTAGCCCAATTACGGCATGACCCGATTCGTGAATAGCGATTAAACGTTTTTCCTTATCAGTAATTTTTCGGCTTTCTTTAGCTGGTCCCATTAATACCCTATCAGTTGCCTCATCAATTTCATTCATAGAAATAGAATCTTTATTTCTTCTTACAGCAAGTAGTGCTGCTTCATTTAATAGATTTTCAAGATCAGCCCCACTAAATCCCGGAGTTCGTTTTGATATATTTTCTAAATTAACTGAATTATCAAAAATCTTATCACGAGCGTGTACTTTTAAAATAGCTTCTCTTTCTTTTTGATCAGGTAAACTAACGGTGACTTGACGATCAAATCTTCCCGGACGAAGTAAAGCAGGATCTAATACATCTGGTCTATTGGTTGCTGCTATAATGATTATACCTTCATTAGCTCCAAAACCATCCATTTCGGTTAATAATTGGTTTAAAGTTTGCTCTCTTTCATCATGCCCGCCACCTAAACCGGTTCCTCTTTGACGTCCGACCGCATCAATTTCATCAATAAATATTAAACATGGTGCAGTTCTTTTAGCTTCTCTAAACATATCTCTGACTCTGGAAGCACCAACACCAACAAATAATTCTACGAAATCTGATCCACTAATATAATAGAAAGGTACATTAGCTTCTCCAGCTACTGCTTTAGCAAGTAAAGTTTTACCTGTTCCCGGAGGCCCTACCAGTAAAACACCTTTAGGAATTCTAGCACCTAATTTTTGGAATTTTTTAGGATTTTTTAAGAAATCAATAAGTTCCGCAACTTCTTGTTTTTCTTCAATCAATCCGGCAACATCAGAGAATTTTACTGATCCGCCTCCATCACTTAATTTAGCTTTACTACGACCAAAATCCATACTATTCTTGTTACTACCGCTGATTTTAGAAAATAACCAAACAGTTCCACCAATTAGGAAAGCATAGGGAATAATATTTAATAAAATAACTAAGAATCCATTGTTTTCTGGATTAGTTTTAGTTACAACTTCAATATCACTATCTTCTACATAGTTTAAAATTTTCTCTAAAACAGATTCTGATAAAGGAACATTAACTTTAAAACTTTCGTTAACATTATATTCCTTTAATTGTCCGGAAATAGTATATACTCCTGCACTATTCTTAGGAGTTATTTCAATCTTTTTTACGGTCTCATTTGAAAGTTCTACAATTAATTGATCGTAGGTAAATTCAGTTATTTTAAATTGGGAAAAATTATAAAAAAGTAATACCCCTAATATTACAAAAATTAATAATAAATATGGTATAGTTTGCTTTTGATATTTTTTGTTTTTCATTTCAATCTCCTTTTTTTTTGTACTCCAATATTATATCATAGCTTTCATTTTTTTGCTTATCAAATTTACTCTTTTTTAAGCCTGGTAGCCACAAAATATTATCTTCAGCATCAGTTACTATCGGATAAATATCTCTTACCTTAGCAGGAACTTTACAGTCGATAAAAATATCACCAATTTTTTTACTACCTTTTAAATTTTTTATTTCTATTTTGTCACCGTTTCTTCTGGTACGAACATATAGTGGTAACTTAATTTCCTTACTATTTAAACGTATTATATTATTACTTTTTAAAATATCAGAATTACTTATTTTAGAAATAGTTCCTAATTCTAATTTTAATTCATCTTTTAAAATATAGTTATAAGCATTAGAAATGTTTTCATAACTATTAAATTCTAAAATATTATAAAACTTAATTACTTTAATATTTTTAGGCAAAATAACATAAGCATTTTGTTTTTCACTATCTATTAAACTTAAAATTATTTTTAAATGTTTATCGGAAATTAAATAAACATCATCCCTATATATATTGTACAAAATTAATTCCAATAATCTTTTTTGTAAAAGATTATCCAGTAAGTAGAACTCATT
>JAAYPA010000079.1 GCA_012520055.1 Mollicutes bacterium | reverse complement strand
CACGCCCACAATCCTTACACCATTTACTATGTAGTACATCATATTTACAAGAACGTATTAGTTCTTTTCGTTCGGACTTATTACGACCAAAAATATACAAATACCTGTTTTTAGCACCACGCTTTACAATACTCCAACCCTTACTTAAAGCATCTTCTTTTGATATATTTATACTATTTTGTCTGGGATGTCTTAATCTACCCGTTGTGTCTTTATAAAAAATTGCTTTGCCTGTTTTACCTATGTAGTAAAAATTAGAAGCCTGATAAATAGTACCATTATGACCTTCTGTACTATCCGCAAAACTTATTATACCACGTACTTCTGGTTTATCTATTGACAATAGTTTTATACATTTACTTATAAACCAACTTTCTGTATTCCTTGGAGTTATATCAAGTATATGTAAACGATGTAATTCTATTACTCTATTCTTATACTCTTTACCCCATATACTACTACGAACATTTTCACTACAAGGTTGGGCAAACATTAAAACACCTATTAAAGTATCTTTATCAAACAAACCATAACAAGGATTTGGAGCATTATGACAACCCTTTGTATAATGATTCTTACAAATATATTCTTTAGCTGTTGTCATATCAATTCTCTTTACTATATAATTTTCCATATTTAGTCCCCCTTATAAAAATATTTAAACCCTTTATTATTTACTATTATAGCATAAAATATACGCTATGTCAACAAATATTTTTATAAGTTACAAGTTATAAATCTGTTATTACTTTTTACATGGGTACAATTCTTCACGAATAGCTGACTTTGATTTTTTTAATGTTATATGTAAAGAAATCCCTGATTTAGATTGCTGAATATTCCTCACAGGTATATCTATATAAGGCAAATCTTTATCTTCTATCTGTCTTTTTATATCAGGAGTTAATTTGGCAAAAAAATTATTATTTATAGAAAAACGTGTTTCTATATTCTTACCTCTGCCCTTTTTTAACCCTATAACTAAATTATTATCTTTATATATTCTACAAACATCATCTAACAATATTACTTCTTTTTCCTTCAGAACTTGATGAAAAAATTTAGGTGTAAATATTGTTTTTAAGGCATTTTTGCCTGTTGTTCTAATCTCACTTCTTGATATATCAATTAAAGGTGTACCATCAGAGAAAATAAAATTTAAATCCTCTGTTTTTATTGCTACTAATTCCCTACCTAAAGTAGTTATGATAATATCAATATTAGTAATATTAAAATAATCATTTATCAATTCTTGTTTTTCTTCTAAACTACTATCCTTAGAAAATAGCAAATAATTACTTCCTAATTTTTCAATAATAGATGTCTTGTTATTAAATTCTTTTATATATTTTATATAATTAGGAAATTTATTTACTAATTCTTCTGTTATTATTATTTTACCATCCTCATCATAAAGCAAGTCTGTATCCATGAGTAATGCTGGCATATCTTTTATCTCTATTGCTATTTCATTACTATATAATATTGCTGCAGCATCTTCCATTTTTGGATTACCATATTGAATCAAAAAATTATTCTCCTCACCTTCATTATAATAAACATATCTTGCAGCACATATAGTATTTTCTTTTGATTTTACAACTTCATATAATGTTTTAGGAATACCTGCTATACCACCTTGTTCAAGGTCCTTATAACTCTTAAAATTTAATATTTTTGCTAACGTTTGAACCATATTACATTCAGACAATATACCAGGTTGTAGACCCTTTTTACCATTGTAATTTTTTAATTGTTTGTCTATCTCATCTTTTACACTTTTCACATCACGCCTATTAAGTATTTCAGCAATTTCAGAATTACTATTCTTAAAGTCTTCAATATTCTTAAACTTACCTATATTGTTCTTAAAATGCCCCTCTAACTTCTTTATCTCATTTCTACTTAATACCGTTTTCTTATTATATTTATATATTAAATCTAAAAAAAGGTCAAGAACCTCTGATTTAGTCATTAGAAATAACCCCCCTAATATTCTATCTATACCCCTATTATTCAAATATTGAATTACTATGTACTTTATCAAATATTCTAACATCATTAGAAATATCTAAAACATTTAATAGTAATTTATTTAACTCATCTCTATATGTTACAGGAAACTTAACATTCTCTTGCATCTCAGAAGCATTTTTCTTATATACTAAATAATTTTCTTCTTCTGAAATCATTTTTGATACTATTTTATGAATTTCTATTTTTTCTTCTTCTGTTAAGATATCCATAAATATAGGTATAGATTTTAAAAGACCATCAGAATAAGTAATGGCACCCTCATATATTCTCCAATATAAATAAGCAAAACTGGAATTTAATAAACAATAAGCAAATTCCATACTTTCTCTATCTTTGAAATATAAAACAGTCTTACCTGTTCTTTTTAAATCTTTTTTAGTTGCAGATACAAAATATCTACAAGTTTTAGGCATATATAATACATATTCACTTGTCTTTTTCAACAATAATGAATTGAAAGAATCATTTGATTTTTTCATCCATGTATTATATATAGGTAATAATTCAGTAAAGCATTTATAATAATCTCTATTACTTTCAGATATTATTTGATAATTACTACTTAAAAAAGAATTTAATACTGTATTATTTAATAACTTTTCTCTTTCATTAGAAGAAAAGCGTAATAATGGTGAAATTCTAAATCCTTTTTTATCTTTTTTATTTTCTACTACAGTAATAGCAGCACGTACAGCATTTGATGTATTAGTATTAAAAATACCATGCTTTTTACCCTTGAATATATTTCCTGGTACATTATCAAACGAAATGATAAAACCATTATAATTATTTAATAATTTTCTCAATGAGAAAAATTTATCCCCACTTAAAAAACTAAATGGCGTTATAATAACACTACTAACACTTTCTTTAATAATTTTTTCTAAAAATGCAGAATATAACTCCTTTGTATCTTCAATTACTTCAGTTGTTTCCCATGTAATCAATATATCATTTATTTTAAAATAAGGTGGGTTTGATATTACTTTTGCATTTTTAGGTAAATGAATTTCCTTATCTAAAAAATCACCGTTTACACAAGTTATTTTGTCAATATACTCTATACCATATAAAATTCCTATACTTGTCCTACAAATTTTCAAAGCCAATTCATCCATATCATATAAATATACTTTACCATTATGTAGTAATTCAACTGCTCTTTCTTTGCCAAGTATATTTAAATAAGATAATATTAAATTACCTGTTCCACAACAAACATCACAAATAATATCACCTTTTAAATCTTTCAAATAATTAGAAAGTACAGCAGCCACATCTATTGGAGTATAATAAACCCCATTTTCTTTTTTATTCTTTTTATCAAGATGTGCTAAACCTATCTCATACAATTCACCAAAATTATACACATCTAAAAAAGTATTCTTTGTATTATGTAAAATACAATATTCCAAAATCTCTTTCCATACAGCAATTAACCCTTTATCATCTATATCCTTTTTATATTGTTCAATATTGTATATATCAAATTTCATTAAACTACCCCCTCTATTTAGAAAAAAAAAATAATACTCTTATACAGATATACTATATAAAAGTATTATACTTGATTTTTATATATGTGTCAAGTACATCAATCTTAAATATTCTCTTAATTACATAAATAATGTTCTAATTTTCATATTATAAATAAAGACAAAATCCTTCAACTTGAAACATGAAACAACATATACCCACTTTTATTCTGTACTATTTATCTCTCTCTAAATTTCACAATAACTGCAGTACAACCTTGCAATTTTATAGGTATAATTTTATAATATAAGGCATTAAAAGGACAACCAAGTTCTTTTAACTCTTTTAGTGTTAGAATTATTATGTTTTTCTCACTCATTCCTACACCACCTTCTAATAACCATTTCGAGCCAT
>JAAYPA010000078.1 GCA_012520055.1 Mollicutes bacterium | reverse complement strand
TTATTTACTATCGGTAATTCTTTAGCTTTTCCCTTAATGGCATTAAGTATTCCAATTAAGGCAATTATAGATATTCCTATACCAATAATAGTTAATGGTAAAGTAACCCACCAAGATTATTTTTTTCTCTTTCTTTTTTATCAATTTCATCGTTATAGTAAGCATTTGATATGTTGGGTGAGAGTACCAAGAATAATAAAATAATTCCGACACTTATAACAGATAATAATCTACTAGAAGTAATATAATTAAAATTACTGATTTTATTACCAAATAAAGTACCTATTACTCCACCTAATAATCCAATTGTTACAATTGATATTTTTACGTATGAATGATTGTTATATTTTTGACCAATAATACCTAAACAATAATACATATTGATCATTCCCATTGTTGTAATAATTCCCATCAGAATACTAAATATATGGTAAGTAATATTTTCTTCAGCATACCCATAAATCATCATAGATACCGTAAATAGTCCAAAAATGATATTCCAACTAAAATAATTATCTAATTTTTTAATTTTATAAATTAAAAAACTGATAAAACCTCCAATTATTCCACCAATATAAAAAGTTTGATTTAATAATATAGAAGTTTTATCAATGGCAAGCATCACAAAAGCTTTGCCTATTCCTTTGCATAATATTGCAAAAGCACAATTTAAAATAATAGTTAAATACATTGTTTTATTTAATTTATGATGTGTTATCTTAGTAGAATCCAAATGTTCTTCTTTAAAAAACAATACCGGTAAAACAGAAATTATTAACATTATAAATGAAAAATATAAACCATTACTAATGGTTAAAAATTTTATTTCCTGCAAATAAATTAGAATCGATATTAATAAATTTGAGCCGACAATAGCAAGTAATTTTTCAGAATTATTTAATATATATATCATTGGAATTAAAATACTGATATTCAATAACCCTAATGATATAGAAAGTAATATAATTGATCCAATATGAAAAAGCGGACTTACTTGTATCATTGAAAAAATAGAAAAAAGTAAAACAAATATTCCTCCTACTTTGGAATATTTTTTAAACTTTTCTGGTTTTATTATCCAAACAAACATGGCTGATGATAAAAGGTTTAATGAATGTAAAAGAATTCTGGACTCACTACCCATTAATTTATCCGTAATGTCTGAAGAAGTACACCAGGAAGTAAAAACTATAACCCAAGCATAATAAAATATCCATATCATAATATAAGGCCACATTTTATTAAGCTTTTTCATTAAACCACCCCCCTACATTATTATAGGCATATTATAAGCATTTGAATTTTTTTAGTTAATTTTTTTGTATATTCATATGCTACTGAGAAGTGATCAGAAATTGCCACCCCTTTATCAACCAAATTAAGTGTCATACTTTCTAAAGTTTTCGGCTTATTTGGTGTTAAAGGATACATATGATTTAAAATACCATCTATTTCTTTTTCGTTTAAATAAAAATATTTCTGGGCATTTAATAAAGCAATTTGCGGATGATATTTATATTTTTGCATCTTATTAATATTACCTAACATTTGATCATTAAAGAAAAAATCATGCAAAAAAGCTGCCCTTGTTGCACTTCGGTAGTCAAGACCAAAGGACTTAGCAATATGATAGGTAGCTTTTGCTACTTTGAAGGAATGTTTTAATCTGGATATTCCATGATGTACTTCATTTGCTAATTTCATATATACTTCAGAATTGATAAATTCTGCAGCTATATCAGTAAATTCATATTCATCTATAATTATTAAGTCTTGTTTGATATTAGATTTAAGAATTTTATTCATCTTTTTCTCCACGGTTTTATTATACTATTTTATATTTCGATAATCAACTTTACCTACTTTGGTAACCGGTAAAGTTTCTCGATATTCATAAGCTACTGGCCAAGCATATTTAGCCAGATTCTTTTTAACATATTCTTGAATATCTTTATCTATCTCATCAGTTAATTTATACTCAGGTTTTAAAACAATAAAAGCTTTGGCAACTTCTCCTTTATATTGATGAGGAGAACCAACTACAATAGAATTTAATACTTTCGGATGACTGTTAATAATACTTTCGACATGATTAGGATAAATATTATAACCGGAAGAAATAATTATTCTTTTAATTCGGGATTTAAAGAAAACCATTCCATTTTTATCCATCATACCCATATCTCCGGTATGAAGCCATAATTTACCGTCTTCGTGAGTTTTTAAATTTAATTTAGTTTCTTCTTCATTTTCCAAATATCCAAGCATTACCGCCGGACTACTTAAACAGATTTCTCCGTCTGTATCATAATAAACATTTTCGGTAGTTCCTGGTTTAACAATCTTGACAAAGTTGTCTGGTCCGGGAATCCCAATACTACCAGGAACAAAATTATTGACTGGAGTCATAATAGTAGAAGCAACACACTCAGTCATTCCCCAACCTACTCTGATTTCTGCATCAGAACCATGTTCTTTCATAAATTTATTAACTTTTTTTTGTAATTCAGGAGTTAAAATATCCCCACCGCTTAAAACCGTTGTAACACAAGATAATTCATCTTCTCTAAACTTTGTACTTAATAAAGCTTCATATAAAGTGGGAACACCAGCTATAAAGTTAGGTTTATAAGTTCTGATTAATTTTCCAAATGTTTTAGCGGAGAATTTAGGAATAATGATAGCTTTCATTCCTCCCGTAAAAATAGTATGAAAACAAATACCTAACCCAAAACCATGGAAGATAGGCATAATAGAAAGCATACTTTGTCCGGGTTTAACAGTAGGACAAACAGCAATATTTTGATGTGCTATAGCATTGAAATTTAGACTAGATAACATGATACCTTTGGAAGTACCGGTAGTACCACCACTATATAAAATAACCGCTAAGTCTTTATGATTTTTTGTAGAACAATTAATTTCTAAAATAGACTTACCTTCATAAATAAAATCTTTCCACATTACCACATTATCTTTCATATTAGATAATTTAATTTTTCTTCCACTGGTAACCCAATAAGCAAATGAAGTAACTGTATTCATACTATCATTAGCTTTAGAAATAATTACTTTGTTAAGTTTTATATTTTTTTCAACTTCCAAAACTTTTTCATAAACAAAATCCATAGTAAGTAAATACTTACTTTTAGCTTGGGTTAAACAAAACTCTAATTCGGAAGCACTAGATAAAGGATGAACCATGTTAGCTACAGCTCCAATTAAATTAAGGGCATAAACAGAAATTATACCTTCCGGAGTGTTTGGCATACAAATTGTCACTCGGTCATTTTCTTTAACACCGATTTTTTGAAAAGATTTGGCACATCTTTTGATTTTTTCTATAAATTCAGCATAAGTACATTGTTTACCAAAATACTCATACGCATAATAACTGGGATAATGAGTTGCTGTTTCTTCGACTATTTCATAAAGAGTTTTTTCCGGATAATTAATACTTCTCGGAATATTTAAATCTTCATATAATTTATACCAAGGTGCAGCATCCAAATATTCGTAATGTATAGCTTCCGCACTTTTTTTAATTTTATACTTAATATTTTTTATATTATTTAACTTTAATTTCATATTCCCTCTCTATATATTAAAATTTATATACTTAATTATACCTTATTTTTATTAATAATCAAAATAAAAAAGAATCTAAGATTCTTTTTAAAATAAATTACAACTTTTGTTATCGTTTTGATATTTTTTCTTTATTTGTTTAAGTCCTAATTTTAAAATATCTTGTTTATTTTTAAAAACTTTTTCTATATCATCTTCAGACATCAAACTTAATTTACAACTTCTATATATATCATAGGTTATATAACCATTAGAATTTTTATTCATTTTAAGTTCTGAACTGCAGCCTTCGATTTTTTGTAAGTCTTCAACTTCTTTACGATATTCTTCCTTTAAATCTTTTTCCGGAATAGTTTCTAAAATAATAATATCTTCTAATTTGCCATCAAGAAAATCATAATTTATTTTAGTACGCATATCTTCATTACATGTCAATCTTTCAAAAGGATAGTTATTACTACCTAATATCATCAAATAAACATTTTTTTCACAAAAGCTACATTTAACTATTTTATAACCAAATCCACTATATACTTTAGCAGTAGCTTCAACCATTTCTTTTTCATTTTCGATATCTTGAACAGTATAACCTTCAAATTCATAATTTTGATGAGAAAAAATTGGTTTTTTATCATTTTTAGCTAGATTATAATCTAAAATACAACTAATAATACCAAATACAACAATGATACTTACAATAATTAAACTAATCCTAATCTTTTTCATATATTACTTAACCTTTCTTAATTAAATAACCTATATAGGTTTGTCCGATAAAATTATTAAAAGTTTGAGCTTGTTCTTTAGGAAAAGTTAATCTATTTATTATTTTAAATCCATTTGACTTTAAATAATTTTCTAAATAATTATAATCAATACTAGGATCTTCTAAAAAATCATAAATAATGTAATAATTGCTTTTAATATTAAGTAAACTATGAAATAAATCTTTAAATTTATTGCCGAATATAACAGCTTCTCCTAATAAAAGATGAGCTAAAACCAAATCATAAGTAGTGTTAAGAGTTTGATGACATAAATCTAATTCTATTAAATTATAATTACCTTCAACCTTTTCTTTAATGGAATTGATTTTTCTTAAATCACCTGGATAGACAATGGCATCTATCTTAATATAAGGGTATTTACTTGTTAAATATCCTAAACTGGTTCTTCCGGATCCGGCATCTAAAATTTTTGTAATATTATCTAAATTATTTAATTTATTTAAATTATGATAATGTTCATTACCTTTAGAAATACTGACCATTTCTCTAATATTTTCTTCTAGTAAAGCAAAGTCTTTACTAGTATTACTAAATAATCTGGTTAATTTAACAATACGATTGTAAGAAAAAGGTTTATCAAAAATAATTTTTACTTCATTATCGGCATCATAATAATTATCATCTAAATAATAAGAATCCCAAATATAAGCATATTCATTGTCAATATCAGTTATAATGACATAATGTTCGCAATTTTGAAAACAGCGGACAAATAGAACTGCTCCTTTTTGAATTTCCTGTTCCATTAAATCGCGGGTTATTATTTTTCCTTCATACCTTTTGCAACTTATTCCAAAATTACGATGATTAGCATATTCATCTATCCATTTAGATAATCTGTCAATTGATTCTTTACTAGTACCACCTTGACCAAGATTACCTTCTTCATCATAACTATCCAAAGTATAATTATGAATGGCTTTAATTAGTTCAGCAGGTATTTCTTCTCTATCAAATAAATAACATAAAGTATTAAGTAATGCCGTAGTTCCACAATCATACTCAGTTATTTGAAAACGTAAGGGTGTCTTCACAACATCATCTCCATTATATTTTAAAAATTTTCTTAATAACAAACCATATTAAGTCTAATACAAAGATGACTATCATTTCAATTTCGTAAAAAAATGGCATGATAATATATTCTATACCGGCTAAAAAATCTCCTGTTCCGGCTAAAACTTTAAATCTTACTAAAAGTCCTAATGTGAAAAAGCTTACGATATTAAGAATGGTCCAAGTAATAATAATTGCTAAATAAAAATATTTATTAGTTAACTCTAATTTCTTTTTAATTTTTTCTTTTTGCCAAAAATATAGTACTAAATAAACAAATCCTAAAAAATATGGTGATAGAAAAATGTTGGACATATGGGTATATTCATTAATAAAAATAAAGATGAGTAATTGAATTATAAACATAAAGCTTACTATCATAATAAGTTTTTTATTTTTCATATATCTTTTCCTATTCTATAATAATTTTATCATATTTTATATTTTCTGCATAATAAAAACTTGGCTAACCAAGTTTTTTACAACATTATATATTATATTTCTTTTTATAATACCATGTTCCGACTATTCCACTTATGGAAATTAATCCAAATAACATCCAATTTATTATTTCATCAGATGTTCCATTCCTTTAATGTATTTATGTTCCTCACAAACACTATCTGGAGTAGTAGGAACTTCTATACGACCAAAATCACATACCATTTTTTCAGTATAATTCCCAGATATAATCTTGTTTATATTTAAT
>JAAYPA010000077.1 GCA_012520055.1 Mollicutes bacterium | reverse complement strand
TTTTTTATTTAATTTTTTAACTTCAATTATATTATTCATATAACCTCCAATACATTTAATCTATTATAACATAATTTTACTTTCTTTTAATA
The DNA here is from genome assembly GCA_012520055.1 of Mollicutes bacterium. Classification (GTDB taxonomy): domain Bacteria; phylum Bacillota_I; class Bacilli_A; order RF39; family UBA660; genus DUUS01. The sequence continues at coordinate 2,856 of JAAYPA010000077.1, read as the reverse complement.
ATTATGTTAATATGATACAATTTATTTAATAAGGAGTATAAATGAAAAAGAAGAATATAATTTTAGGCATATTTTTAACAATATTATTGTTAAGCATTGTATTTAGATATGTCGATTTTTCCCGAATAAGACATAATAAAAAACCTTTATTTGTTGTACTTGTTAAAAAATATAAAGATGGTGGAAGTAAGGAATATTTAGGACTAGGTTATAAAGTAATTAGCTGTCATAATTTAAGTGGTGATAACTCTCAAAATATTGGCTTTTATTCGATGGATATAAATAATGTATGTATAAATAGCTCTGATATGTATACTTTATATCATAAAGTAATAGATAATTTAATTAATGGTGGTATCAATTCTGAATATTTAAGTATAAATTTAAAGAGTTTTAAATATCTTGATGAGCATTATAAAAATTTACTTGTGGAATACTGTCAAAAATATAATCCTAACGTTCTAACCTATTCATATGAAGAATTAAAAGAAAATGGTTATGTTGAAGATAATGATTTAGACTTAAAAGGTCATCTGATTAGTATCAATAATTTCAGTAAATTTAATAATAAAATTGTTTTTGAAATTGGGTTATATCACGCTAGCTTAGGGGCTAAAGGTTTTGGTTATCAGGCTACTTTTGAAAATAATACTTGGAAAATAGTCCAAAAATATACTTTTGTAAGTTAAAAAAAATCAGATATTTCTGATTTTTTTATTACCACATTTCTGTATAATTCCCGTCACTTTTATAAATATCATCCATTAAAATAATGAAATCAAAATTATCTGATTTTAGTAAACCATCATATTTTGTTAATGTAACTAGTCTTACTTCCGGTGGTAAAGATTCCGCTATATAAATGTATTCTTCATCTAAACCGATAATAATAGCCACATGACCATCGCGCCCGATTATATCTCCTACTTTAACTTTTCCACTTTGCATTAATTCTTTGGTAATCGGAATATTTTCTCCTATATCGCCAACATCATCATCACGATAAGTATTACCTGCTCCGGAATCACCGATATCAAATCCACCATTTAATAATACCCAAGTAACAAATCCACTACAAGTTAGGCCGTTTGGTCTATAGCCTCCCAAAAAGGCATCATATAAATTACAGCCCCATATTGCTGGACCATATCTTTTGGCGGTAATAGACTCAAATTTGCTTTCATGCAAATATAAACCACGGTGATAATATCTCCCTTCTCCATCGACATGAGAACTACCGGAATGATTATTTAATCTACCGTTTTCATTAAAATATTTGATTTTATATTGAAATTCTAAAAGAATAAATCTGGCAACAGCTACCGGTCCCATTCTGGTTCCATATCCAGCTTCATTGATTCTATCAAAAAAAACTTCATCTAATAATTTAGCTTCTTCTTCCGAATATCTTTTACAAGGTAAAAATGATTTAGAAGTATTTACTTTTGGAGTAGTAACTAAATCAGTTACTATTACCTCTACTTCTTTATTAACATTATCAGCTGTAATTACAGTAATCTTAGTTGTTCCCGGAGTAATCCCTTTAATTAAACCATTACTGACCGTAGCAATATTTTCATCTTTACTGCTCCAAGTTATTTCCATTTCATTGTTTTTATTAGTCTCGATATCTGCTATTAATTGATATTCTTCACCAATTGCTAAATATACTTTATCTTTATTTAAATCAATTTTTAATGTTTTTAAAGTTGCATTTTTGGTTTTATACACAATCCCTTTACTTAAATTTAAATCATCTTTAAAAAAAGCAATTACAGAAAAACAGACTATAAAAAACAAGATAATAATTTTTATCTTTCTATACATATGAATCACTAGTGTAAGTATAACATAAATTTCAATTTGTGAAAACAAATTAATTATATTTTGGTATAATAATTATCAAGAGGTAACATATGTTAAAAAAAGTCATGAATAGTTGTCAATTTGTTTATGATAACTCCCACTGGGTAAAAATAAATTATGAAAAAATAAAAGAATTAATATTACCTATTAATAATACTCACTGGTTACAAAATAATCCTTACGGTATTTTAAATTTAGATATAGAGAATCTTATAAATTTTATATTAGTGTATCATTCTATAGGATTTTTTTTGGGGGAAATCCTAAATGGACAATTGCCACTCCTGAAGGAAATTTAGATGGCTCATATGCTTTAATGTATTTATTATTAAATAAAACAATTGATAATCCAAACTTTTTAAACTTTAATTATTTAAGTAATATTTCCTTAGATGAATTTAAAAAGTTATTAGAAGGAAACGTGGAAATTCCATTACTAATTGATAGATATAATAATCTAATTAGTCTTAGCGAAGTTGTATCAAACAAAATGAATAATAATTTTTATAACTATATAAAAGATATCAATAATGATGAAGACTTATTTTCCATTATTATAAATGAATTTCCAGATGTTTTTAATGATATAAGTAACTATAAAGGAAAAACTATTTTTTTATATAAATTAGCTCAGCTAATAACATCAGATATTTTACATGTAAAACAAATTAAAGAAAAGGCTTTAGTAGACTATTCACATATAGTTGGATGTGCCGACTACAAAATACCTCAAATTTTAAGAAACTTAGGTATTTTAGAATTTCACCCTGCGTTAGAAGAATTAGTTGATAATAGAATAGAAATACCCAAAGATAGTGAAATGGAAATTGAAATAAGAGCAAATACCATCATTGCTATAAAATCTATTTCTTGTTAAATGGTATGGTTTTTGAGCAATGTTTTTTTCTTGACTTTTTAACCATAATCTATCATTAATATCAATCGGATTGGTTTCAAATTTTTTGCTTAGTTCTTTTATAGCAATGATGG
>JAAYPA010000076.1 GCA_012520055.1 Mollicutes bacterium | reverse complement strand
TTCTGACTGGTGATTCTAAATCATCAGTAGGATTTTTTACATATTTATCAAACATCATTCTTTGAGCTATTGATACACTTTTATCATTAGCTAATAATTCATCTAATTCCTTATCTTTTTCTATGTTTTGAGTTTCCGGAGCAATTTGTTCCATATCTTCTTGTAATTCCATTTTTTCTTCCGGAGATAAATCTTCACTTTTTTCCATTGCTGCTGTATAGAATTTATTTAAAGAATCCCTCATAGCTAATTTTATCTTATAATTCAAAAGTTGAAAAACTGTAGGTTCGTCTAATAATTTTTTAGAGTTTTGATATTTTTTATATTCACTATAAATTGTTCTAACAAAGTAAGCTGCTGAAAGTACTGAACCAATTCCAGGTATAGAAGCTAATGCAGTCATAATACCTATATTACCAATTGTTCTAAAACCAAGTCTTGGCGATATATAAGCTGGGTTATATTTATTATTGCGATCATTTTCTACAAAATGAGTTAATTTATGCTCTTTTACTTTTTTACCGCGTTTTTTTGGTGGAATATTTGATTCACTACTAGATGGAACCGGATCTTTGTCTGATGAATTCAAATCATCATTTTTTTGTGGAGTAGAATCATTACTTGGTCCATCATTATTTGATGTTTCTTTATCATCGGTTTGGGTAGCTTTTTGCGAATCTTTTGATTCTTTTTTATCTTCTTTTACCGGGTTTAAATCTTCTTTTTTGGCATTGAATAATGATGCTTCATACAAACTGTCACCTTTGCCATCAAACTTATAATATGTTATACCATCTTTAATTACCACATCAGTAATTTTATATTCTTTATTAGTTTCTAATTCTGGTCTGGTAATATTTGAAAATCTATTTACGCCCGGACCTCCTTTATATACAACTATCTCGTTTATTTTAGCTATATATTCCAGAATACGTACTGATTCTGGGATAGGAGGAAGATCTATTTTTACGTCAGTTCTTGGCATTTCAATATTTATTTTAGATTCAATATTCGGTTTAAATTCTTTTGGAATAGTAATATCTAAATCATCTTTATGACTTATACCTAATGAATTTAAAGATTTTTTAATATTTTTTAAATTAGTTATATATGTATATAAAATACTTCTAAATTTATCACGAGTACTTAACATATTTTCAAATTCATCATTCAAAATTGTTTTTGTTGCATATGTTAAATCAGAAGTTACCAAATAATTGTAAATCTCTTTTAAATCTTGATTAATTTTATCTATATAATATTCATCAAAAAGTAAATTAAACTTTGTTTCTTGAGCATTAGCTGCATCTTTAACTTTTGATATTTCTTTATCAGCTTTATTATATTCGATTAACAAATCTTTAGCTTTTTGCATTTTTTGTTGAGGTGTTAATGTTGTATCATCATCCAATGCATCTATTTGAGCTTTAATTTCAGCTTTATTACTTTCCGTTTTAGCAATTTGACCTTTAAAAGATAGTAATCCAAATTTTACACTTATATCTCTTAACTTCGATTGCAACTCAGCAAATTTTGGAGTTTTATTATTCCTTATATCAATATTTTGTTTATCATCAAGTTTCTTATAATCATCAATAAAATTTGTGTTAGGATCTTTAGAAACAATATTAAGTATCTTTTCTAAAAAAACTCCAATATCATTTTTAAATTGATTTTGAACTTTTTCCATATTACCTATACCGGTTTTTGTTTTTTGTAAACTTTCATAAATACGAATAGGTTCCAAATTATTACTGGTAATTTTTTCGGTTTGCATTCTAAAAGTTTTAAAGTTTGTAATAATATAACCATCTTTTTCAATAGTATCAATAAACTTTTTTACCTGATCTAAACCGGGATTTTCATTTAATTTATTTATTTCTTCTGTGGTCATTTTCCGACTCTCCTTTTACGGTCTCACACTACTATAATTTTATCATGGGTAAAAGCAAAATGCAAATAATTTTAATTATTTGCATGCTCTTTAAAATATATGGATACGTATCCACAATTGTATTTTTCATAATAACCCTTATTTTCTAATTCAGTAATTAATGTCACATTTTCATTATTTCTTAAATCTACAACCATATAGTCAGTTTTATGTCTAGATGGATACATATAAACTTCATCATATTTACTTAAATATGGTGTTAAATAAGTCGTAGCAGTGATTGTAGCATCCTTAGGTAATATATCTAAACAAGCTCTCGTTTGATTATGTGGTTCCATATTCTTAATTTGATAAGTAATGAATTTTGAATAATTTAAATTAATATCCAAATAAAGTGCCGAAACAAAACTTAAGACCAATAAAACTGTTTGGGTTTTATGTTTCATATCTGCTACATTCAAAATCATAATATAAAATATAAGAGCCACTACGCCATAAGTGTATTGAAAATCAGGACTATATTGATAGACATATCCCGGCATTAAATTCATTACTAAGATCGGCGCTAAAAGTAATAAGTTGGAAATTTTTTTATTCATAAACGGAATAAATACCACCGGTAGTAACATCCATAATAAAAACTCAAATTTTCTTTGATTGAATATTTGACTAAACATAAAACCAATATTTAATGTTGTCGTCTTAATTAAGTCAAATAAGCCACCGGAATTATCGGTAAAATAATTATTATATCGATCAGACATTATTTCTCCGCCATAAAGTTTAATAATCGTAATTGCTAATAAGAAATATATCATACCTACCAAAAAGATAAATAATCCTTTTTTCATAGTCTTTCGATCATTAAAAGTTTTATATAAACCGATAAATATAACATATAACGCCGCATCTTCTTTAACCATTAATGACAAAAACATAAAAATAATCATTGGTATTTTTTGTTTGGATTCTAAAAAGTAAACCATCCATAATAATAATGCTGTTAAAAATTTATTTTCATGGAAATCAAAGAAACCTCCTGATGTAAGTGAAGGATATAATAAATAGATAAAGGCTAATAGTAAAATGAAAATATTATCTATTTTCTTCTGTTTTGCCAACAAGTATATAGGATAAACACCGGAAAAAATAAACATAGCTTGAATAACCAACAGATATTCCGGACATCTAAATATCCAATAGCCCGGTAAAAATAAATAAAATATTGGTGAAAAATGCACTGCAAAATGGGATAATAGGCCATCTCTTTCTAAAGTAGTTAAAGGTCTGCCAATCTTAGCCAAATACTCAAACATTTGTGCAAAGATTCCAAAATCATAAGTCGAAGCTCCGAATCCTTGATAACGCATAATAGTATGACTAGCAAGAAAATAAGTAAAGATTATAAAACCTATACTAATAATTGCTAGTAATAATTTATCGCTGATTTTTATCTTATGAATTGATATAACATTATTAAAGACATAAAAAATAATAATAGCATTAAAAAATATAATACCAGCAGTAAAATATAAATCTTCATAATTAACCAATAAAGACAATGAAAATACAATCGTACTTAAAACCAATGCCCAAGCTGATCTTTTCTTTAAATTCTTTTTCTTACCAATAAACACAATTCCTAAAAAGAATAATATCCAAATTAGAATAAATCCTACTATATTTACTTCTTTTGCATAGTTTAACCAATAAAATGGATTTCTATTTAGTATTATTTGTACAAAACTGGTCATAAAAAAAGAACTAAACATGGTAGTTAAAAAATTTTCAAGAATATATTTTCGATATTGCAAATATATCTTTTTCATAGCACCACCTTAGTTCTCCTAGTATTTATTGTTCTAAAAAATCCTTAATATTTAATTTTGCTTTATTTATATCTTCTACAATTTTTTCTTCATCAATAGCGTATTTTTCTTTTAATTCATCAATCAATATTTCATTATTTTTAATTAAATTAACTCTGGTATTAATTCTTTTGATATAATCTTCAATTACTTCTTTAACCCTAAAATCAATATCTTTAAGATCTTCATCCAGATAAATTGGAGCTAAATTTTCTAAAACACCTAATTTTTCCAAATAACGGGGATTAAAATTATTTTCTTCCAATATACTGTCGATTTTACTACTGAGTTTAATAATTTCACTTATCAGTTGATCTAATTCTTGACTTAATGTTTTAACTCTTACGGTTGCCAGTACTCTTTCTGTTGCTTCTTTCTCTTCAACACTATCAAACAAAATATCATTATCCATTTTCTATCTCTCCCTTTTATTCTTTTAACTTACGCCTGCTCTACCATCCACTACTATATTTAAATGGATTTCACTACCCATAACCTCATTTGGTAAATCATATAAATCCGGATCAGCTACCCATACTTTTAACACAAAAGCTTTAGATTGACCGGCTGCCAGATTACCTTGAAATACTTCACCACCGGTAAGATCACTTAAAGTTCTAGCTCCCGTATTATTAAAATTCACTCGAATGTAAGCATGATTTAATAAAGTTACTTCTGAATATGCAGGATTATCTTGCACGTATATCGTATAACTGTAAGGAACTGAACCTCCATTTTGGATGGTAAAAGTATATTCATTATTAGTTAATTCTTCAGCTTCTTCATCACTCATCGGATCTATGTCATTGACATTGATACTTGATCCCCCTAGAAAAGTAATTTGTAAATCACCAACAGTTAAAACCTGATCATTAACATCGGTTTTTATATCCATAAACAAGGCATATGAAGAACCTAAGATGGTAATAACCATGATTATGACAGTAATAGCAGAAATAATAAAACGTTTTCTTAATTGATTCTTTATGTACATATTATTCCTTTCTTGTTATTACTATTTTATATAATCATTCTATCATTAAAGTAATTTATAAGCAATATTTTATTTGCTTTTTAAACTTTTTTTTGGTACAATCAATATTGTAATTTAAGGAAGGAGCGTTAAAATGCCTAATATTAAAAGCTCAAAAAAGAGCGTAAAAACCAGTAGCAAAACTGCGGATAATAATACTGCTTTTTTATCTAAAGTAAAGAATTCTATAAAAAAAATAGAAAAAGCAGTTAAAAATAAAGATAAAGAAACAGCAACCACTGAATTAAAAAAAGCTGTTTCTAATATTGACAAATGTGCAAGCAAAGGAATTATGAAAGCCAATACTTGTAACCGTCAAAAAGCAAGATTAAATAAAATTGTCAAAGAAATGGAATAAGTCATTTCTTTTTTTTTAATATTTTGTTATGATTATGCTAGGTGAAACTAATGAAAAAAGCTTTAACTATTATATTTTGTTTAGTCATAACTATTTTAATAGCTTATCAAATAAATCCAATAACTGCTAAGATTGCTACTCTTCTTAGCAGAGAACCGAAAGTAATTATTCCTAAACCAAACAGTTATTATAAAAAACATGATTATAAATTTGTTCAAGAAACAAAAGATTATATTCCTTACAGTAAACAAGATTTATTAAATATTTTTTATTCAATTTTAAATAATGGGTATGAAACATTTACTTTCTATTGTCCATCAGAATACACTGAATGTTTAAAAGATGTCAGTTCATTTAATTCCCAAAGTAACATTTTAACTCATATTAATAACTATGTTAGTCCTTTTAATAATTTTTCCGATTTAAAAGTTATATCTGACGAAACCGGTGAAGTTACCGTTAAAGTTAATAAACTCTATTCAGCTGATGAAATTAATGTTATAAATAATAGAATTGAAATGATTATTGCTGAAGAATTAACCAATGAAACAAGTGTAGAAGATAAAATTTTAAAAATTCATGATTATATTATTAATCATACTAAGTATGATGAAGACAGAGTTAAAGGCATTAGTAATTATAAATCTAATATTGCCTATGGTCCTTTAATGGAAAACTATGGTATATGTGGAGGATATGCTGATTCTATGGCTCTCTTTTTGAACAAATGGAATGTTCCAAACTTCAAAATTTCTTCTGGTACACATGTCTGGAATGCTGTTTATTTAAATAATAAATGGTTACATTTAGACTTAACTTGGGATGATCCGGTTAGTCAAGATCGTTCAATTGATAACTTAATACATAAATTTTATTTAATAGATACCAAAACTTTGGAAGACTATCAAATCACGGATCACGATTTCGATAAATTGATTTACCGAGAGATGGCCAATTAATAATTTTAAACTCTTTATTGTATAAATAAAGAGTTTTTATTATACTAGCAATCGGAGTAGAAATAATCATCCCAAATATACCCAAAAAATAACCGAAAAAAATTAAACTGATCATAATTAAAATTGGATTTATTTTGACCGATTTACTCATAATATAAGGATGAATAAAAGAACTTTCTATGAGTTGTAAAACTACTATAATTATTAAAATAGTAACACCTAATTTATAACTGACATTAAAAGCTACAATTACCGAAGGTACTCCTCCAATGTATGGTCCTAAGTAAGGAATAATATTAGTAAGTGATATTAATACTGCAAATAATAGAGCATAAGGAAGTTTAGCAATCCAAAAACTGATGATACATAAGAAAAATAAGATTATGGTATCTAGTAAAGTCCCTCTTACAAAAGCTTTTAAATTAACACTTAGACGATAAATAAGCTTGGGGGGAATCTTTTTAGCAAAAAACTTACTGACTGATTCATGATTGGTTAAAAAAAAGAAACTAATAAATAAAGAATAAAAAACTGTAATCATAATATCTTTTAAATTATTAGTATATTTATTTAATATTTCTAAAACTTTAGCCCCAATCATACTTAAATCAATTCGATTTAAAATTCTTGGATCTAAATTTTCATACATATCAATAATTTGAGGGATTAAAGTTTTTATTTCCCTAATAATCAACGGTATACTCAAATAACTGACTAAACCGATTATTAAAGCAAGCAGTGCATAAGTCATAATAGTACTAAGGACAGTTTTAAAATATTTATTAAAATAAAGCATAATCGGTTTAATAAGCCAGGCAATCACATATCCCCAAAAAAGCGGCGCTATTAAAATTAATATAGTATGACAAAAATCCAGTACTTTAAATTCTTTAACAATAAAAATAGCCATTAAAGTATTAGCTAAGATTAAAAATAAATTAATAAGTTTTTTATTCTTAAATTTCATATTATATTTTGCCAAAAAAAGAAGTTTTATACAAAACTCCTTATTTTAAGGTACTTTGCATTGAACTTAAAGTATCATTAATCTTCTTCTTAACTTGATACTTATTTTTATTTAATGATTCCATACCTATATAAGCGCCTGCCCCACAAGCAGCTCCTAAAGCAAATAACATAACATTCGAAAACGCTTTCATATATTCAACTCCTCAGTAATATTTTAACCCGATATATTTAAATTATACAAAATTCTTTGTTTTAAAGAGGTCTTTCTAATTTTACTGAAATTGTTTAAAGTAGCCATTTCTAAAGCTTTTATACTACCAATTAATACCAAACTTTTTTTAGCTCTAGAAACTCCTGTATACAAGAGTTTATTATAAAGCATGCGGTTATAATTCAAAGTTATTGGTATAATAACATGATTAAATTCACTACCTTGACTCTTGTGAATACTAATTGCATAAGCATGTGTAATGGTACTTAAATCTTCTTTTTTATTTGATACTTTATTTCCGTCATAATTAATTACTATTTCTTTATTTTCTAAATCAATTTCTTCTATATAGCCGATATCACCATTATAAATATTTTCATCAATATTATTTACTAAATTAAGGACTTTATCCCCTTCTCTGTAAGTAATTCCGAAATAAGATAATTCTCTCTTATTTTTCTTAGCTGGATTAAAAATATTTTGCAAAAGGACATTTAAATTATCAATCCCATTTTCTCCTTTATACATTGGAGCTAAAACTTGTAATTGAGTAGCATCTATCTTTTTTTCCAAACATTTATTTAAAATTTGTTTAATAACATTTTTTATATCACTGCTTGATGTTTCAATAAAATTATAATCATCCTTTTTAGATAATAAATCAGAAGTTAAATTTACTTCTTTAATTTCTTTGGCTAAGACCGGAATAAATGAGTTGTCACTTTGACGATAAATATACTCCAGTCTGGTATGAGTAATAACTTCACAGTTAATCATATCATTTAATACCAAACCAGGTCCAACACTTGGAAGTTGATATTCGTCACCAACAAATAATATTTGAGTATTATGCAAATCCAAACCTTTAAAAAGTGATGATAACAAATGATTGTCAATCATCGACGTTTCATCCACGATAATCAAATTATAATGAAGTTTATTAAATTCATTTACGCCAAAAATATTTCGTTCTTGATCCCATTTTAAGAAACGATGAATTGTACTGGCCGGCATAGCGGTAGTTTCACTCATTCTCTTAGCTGCCCTTCCGGTTGGTGCCAGTAATAAAATTTCTTTTGGTAAATTATCAAAAGTAATATTATTAATAGCGGCATATGCATTAATAATACCGTTAATAATGGTTGTTTTTCCCGTTCCTGGTCCTCCGGTAATTATCGATATATTATTTGTTAAGGCTCTTTTAATAGCTAAAATTTGCTCTTCGTTATACTTAACATCTATTTTTTCAGAAATTATTTTCAAATACTTATCTAAATCACCTATTTTTTTCATTTTACTGTTTATTAAATTATAAATAGCCGTAGCATTATTAATTTCATCTAAATAATCTTCTATTAAATAATAATCATTATTTACGATAATAATTTTTTTATTTAAATATAATTTTTCTAATGTTTCATCTATCCTAGTATATATCTTATAATTTTTAGCTATATACTCTACAATTTCAATTTTATCTAAATAAATATCCCCACTACTAAAAGTTAAACTTTTCATAGTTTGAATAATACAAGCTTCAATTCTTCTTTCATCTTCATAATTATTGTCAGAAAGAAATATTTGATCTAATTTTTTAAAATCAACTAAATCAGTTAAAAGATAAATATTATCCGCAATAATGTCATTAATACCTTGATCATAAATATTGATTAATTTCATTGCTTCTTTAATGGTAAAACCAAGATTTTGTAAGTAGATAATATTATCATTGACATTGTAATATTTAATAATTGATTCATATATTTTATTGGCTCTTTTTTCAGTCATCTTCGGTACCAAAAGTAAGTTTTGCTTATTTTCTTTTATTTTATTTAAAGCATCAGTACCAAATAATTCAATAATTTTTTCAGCAGTTTTTGCTCCACAACCTTTGATAAAATTACTCGTTAAAAACTCCATAATAGCATCTTGTTCTTCAGGTGTTACTATTTCATAGTTACTGACTTGAAATTGATAACCATAACGGTTATGAAAAATATATTCACCCTCAAAACGATAAATAATATCTTTAGATAGTTCTGAAAAATATCCGGTAAATGTTATTGTCTTATTAGTTTCTAT
>JAAYPA010000075.1 GCA_012520055.1 Mollicutes bacterium | reverse complement strand
ATTAATACTATTATTTCTTTAATAATATCTTTTGTTATTATGCATTTGATATTTATTATTTATCCTACTATAGTTGACATTAGACCAAATATAGATTCTTTTAATAGTATAACTACTCTTATATTATATATAGCTTTTAAAGCTGATACTCCTCCTGTTAATTGTTTTCCATCCGGACATTGTATTTTATGTTTTATCATGGTATTTAGTATTTTAAAAAGCCAAAATATTACTTGGAAGAATAAATCTATCTTAATTATTATAAATACTCTAATTATCTTATCTACTTTATTTGTTAAACAACATGTTATCATCGATGTTATTGGAGCTTTAATAATATCATTCATAAGTTTTTATGTAATAAGTAATTTAAAAATATTTATTAAATTAAAGAAAAAATTAGCTAAAATCAGCTAATTTTTTTTCCTATTCTTTCACCATATTTAACGGTAGTTTCGATATCATTTTTTGTATTATTTAAAATATCATCTTCAATTCTTATAGTATTTTTTTTAAATAACAAACATATTGTTGAACCACCGTATTCAAAATACCCTTTTTCTTCACCTTTTTTAAATTGATAGTTTGAATGATGATTAACTATTTTACCAACCAATAAAGCTCCTATTTCAATTTGGATGACATCTCCAAAATTTTCGGTATGTAATATACTCCATTCTCGTGAATTTTGATGATATATATTATATTTTTTTAAAGCAATCGGTCTTACGGTATGAAGTATTCCTTGAATATAATTATTTGCGGATTTATAACCATTATCAATATAACAATAATGATGATAATTATCGACACATAACCTAAATATACATATATAACCATTTAGATAATCTTTAGAAATGTTATCTTTTAATAATTCATTAATACTATAAGATGAACCTTTAATATAAAATTTATTATCTTTATTTATTCTATAAACACTTAAATTGGCATCACATGGGCTTATTAAGATATTTTTATTTAGTTCAATATTTCTTTTTTCTTGTTTTATATTTCTGGTAAAAAAGTCATTAAATGATTTATATTTGGTTTCAACATACTCAGACATATCAATATTATTTTTCTTAATAATTATTGATATTATAAACTTTGATAATCGAGTACTTAGAAATAAACCTATTATTTTACTTATCAATCTTAAAGTTATAATTTTTAGAATAATTCTGCCTATAAAAGTTTTATATAAAAATAAGGTGGTTTTATCCTCCTTAATTTCTATTATTTTATTGGTATGACGAATATTTATCTTGCTAACCATGCTCTGATACCTAAAATAAGAATTAATTCTAAAATTCCGATAATAATAAATAAAATCATTTTTTTATTATCAGGTTTTCTAATGAAGTTAGCTTTTAAGACAAATAAGAATCCGATAATAAACAAAGCACCAGCATAAATATAGGCAAAATTAACATCAATTATTTTTTTTAAAGCATAGATAAATGGTAAAATTAAGGCTACACTTGTCGTAGGAAGACCAATAAAAGACATGCTGCGACCCTCTTTAGTCTTAGCTATTTCTTCTTCATTAACATTAAAATGAGCAAGTCTTATTAAAGCTCCCAAAATAAAAATAAAGCAAATCGGTAAATAATACCACTTATTTAAACCAATTGAATAACCAATACAAACCGGTAAAATTCCAAAAGCTAAAATGTCAGCTAAAGAATCAATTTGAATACCAAAGTTGATTTCTTTTTGATTTCTTTTTTTAGTTCTAGCTACTTTACCATCAAACATATCGAATAATCCGGATAACATTAAACATATTACCGCATAAAAAGTATAACCATTAAATGAAAAGAATATTCCGGTTATGGCCGAACAAACACTTAAATATGTTAAGATTACTGTGTAATCATATATACCAATCATTACTTCACCTACTACATTAATTTCCTTAATGATTATAACATTATTTAAAAAAAAACAAAAGAGAAAGTCTTTTAACTCTCTCCTTCTTTTAACATTGTAGTAATAAATATTCCATAACCGGTAGTAGGATTATCCAAAATAACATGGGTAACTGCTCCGTAAATTTTATTATCTTGAATTATAGGACTACCACTCATACCTTGGACTATACCACCAGCAGCTTGAATTAATTCTTCACTGGTAATTTTAAAATGAATATTCTTAATACTGTTATTTTTGACAATACCATCAATATATATTTCATATGGTTTAATTTCATCTTTTTCCAAAACTGTATATATTAGGGCCGGACCAATTTTTAAGGAATCCATATTACCTACTTCCATGGTTTGATAATTTGATATATTATCTGTATATATACCATAAATTCCTTTACTAGTATTTTTAATGACATTCCCATATATCATATTTGAATAAAACTTAGCATTTTTAGTTCCGACTACCCCAATACTACTGCGATCAATTTTTGTAACTAAGCTTTTAAATATTTTACCGCTTTTTACTTCAATCATCTGACTACTGTTACTTTCGATTATTTCATGTCCTAAAGCGCCATATATTTTAGTTTCCGGATCGATATAGGTTAGTGTTCCGATACCGGTTATTGTATCCTTAACATATAAACCGGTTTTGTATGTATTATCGGCATATATCAGTTCAAAAGGTATTTCCAAGATTTTTTGATTTCTTTTAATTGTAAAATTCACTTTATTATCTTGAACATTATTTTCAATGGCTACTAATAATTCGTCAATCGTATTAACCTTAGTATTATTTACTTTAATAATACTGTCGCCTACTTTGATACTATTACGATTAAATTTATTATCAATTTTATAAAATCCAATAACGATTATTCCATCATTTTGGATTTCGATGCCTAAAGTTTTACCACCGGGTATAATGTATTCCGAGTACGCAAAAACATTTAGGGGAACTAATAACAACATTAAAAGTACTAAAATCTTTTTCACAATATTCACCCTAATATTAGTGTGGTTTATTTAAGGATAAAAAAAGAACCAATTATTGGTTTTCTTCTGGTTTAAAATCGACGAATTCACCATTTTCGGTTCTGATTTTATTAACTGATTCTAAAGCTTGATTTAGCTTATCTTCACATACTTTTACCAGTTTCATAGCTTCGGTATATTTTTCAATAGATGTTTCTAAATCAACATCTCCATTTTCTAAATCTTTAACAATTTTTTCCAAATCAGTCATTAATGCTTCAAATTTCTTTTTTTCCATTTTTTACCACCTTTTCTATTTTGGCTTCCAGTTCTCCTTGATGTAATCTGATATTTATAACATCACCTTTATTTATGTCTTTACTATTTTTAAGAATTTTATTTTGATACTTTACTACACTATATCCTTTACTTAAAACACTAATCGGATTTAATAATTCAAGTTTACTTAATAATAGATTAAATTTATTTCGGTAATCAACAAATAAGCATTCTGGGTTATTTAAGACATAGTTTTGTTTTATATATTCAAGTTTATTTAAACTATACTGTAAATTATTGGTAATTATCGTATTTAACATATTTACCAAATTAGTTAATTTTTCTTCCTTTTGTTCATAGATTGCTAAAGGACTTTTTAAAACATAACTGGTTTTTAAATTATCTAATTTATTTTTATTTACTTTTAATAAATGACTTATCAAATTAGTTGTTCTAATCTGATATTGATTTATTAAAACTTTTAAATCTGTAATATTGGGAACAGCTATTTCGGCAGCTCCGGTTGGAGTTGGTGCTCTTAAATCAGCAACAAAATCAGCAATGGTAAAATCTATTTCATGACCTACAGCACTTATTACCGGTAGCTTCGAATTATAAATAGCATAGGCTACCATTTCTTCATTAAAGGCCCATAGATCTTCAATTGAGCCACCGCCCCTACCTACTATTAGAACATCCAAATCATGTTTATTAGCTTCTTCAATTTGTTTAACGATGGCAAATTTAGCTTGTTCACCTTGTACTAAGCAGGGAAATAAATAAGTCTCACAGAGAGGGTATCTTCTTTTGATGGTACTTAAGATATCTTTAATGGCTGCTCCAGTAGAAGCTGTTATAATACCAATTTTTTCCGGATATTTGGGAATTGGTTTTTTGTGTTGTTCATCAAATAAACCTTTGGCTGCTAATTCCTTTTTTAAGGCTTCATATTTTAAATATAAATTACCAATTCCATCTTCTTGCATGCTTTCAACATAAATTTGATATGAACCGGTAGCTTCATAGACACTAACACGTCCTTCTACTAAAACTTTCATTCCATCTTCCGGAACAAAAGCTAAATTTTTGACATAGTATTGGAACATAACAGCATTAATTCTACTGTCTTCATCTTTTAAAGTAAAATATAAATGGCCCCGATTAGGTCCTTTATAATTTGATATTTCCCCTTTTAATAATACACTTTGAATATTCGGATCAGTATCAAATTTATTCTTTAAATAACGATTTAAAGTTGTGACCGTAATATATCTTTTTTCCATTATTCATTAATTATCCTATCTAATACGGCATTAATCATCTTACGAACGGAATCATCACTATATTTTTTAGCAAGTTCGATTGCTTCATTAATTACTACTACCGAAGGAGTATCTGTATATTTTGTTTCATAGATAGCCATTCTTAAAATAGCCGCACCTGTAGCATCTAATCGGTCTATGGTCCAATTTTGTAAATAGTTATTAGCTATCGTATTTAACTCATCATAATATGTAACTACCCCAAAAACCATTTCTTTAACAAATTCATTTTCAATCTCAACGTTTTCTTTTATAACGTTATCGATATTATATTCTAAACTATTATTTTTATATAAAGAGATTTGGTATACAATAGTCATTATTTTTTCTCTAAGTTCACTTCTTGTTAATGTCATCAATATCACCTTATTTAATTATAACAAATCAATAGTTATTATGCTATCATTTTTTTAAGACAAAAAAAATGAACCAAACATAACGAATCATGTTTGGTTCAGTACCAAAAGAAATAAGATAATTTCTTTTGGTAGTTATAATATAACAAATTAAAATATAGAAGTCAATACTTTTTTTAATTTTTTTCTTTAAGTTCTACTAAAATTTTTAAAGCTTCGATAGGAGTAATATTTAAAGGATCAATTGTCTTTAAATATTCTCTTAATTCATCTTTGACTGGTAAAGCAAAGAACAGCTGCTCTTCTCCTCCTTCTTTCTTCTTGTTAGAATTACTTTCATATGTTTTTAATATTTCATTTGCTCTATTAATAATTTCATTTGGCATTTTTGCTAAAGCGGCAACATTGACACCATAACTTTTATCAACTGCGCCTTCTTTGATTTTATGTAAGAAAATAAGTTTACCATTTTCTTCGGTAGCACTGACATGAATATTTTTAACACTTGATATTTTATTACCTATTTCGGTAAGTTCATGATAGTGCGTACTAAATAATGTTTTACATCCAATATGCATATTTACATATTCTAAAATTGCTTCAGCTAAGCTCATACCATCATAAGTTGCTGTACCTCTACCAAGCTCATCAAAAAGTATTAAACTATTTTCAGTAGCATTAATAACGGCATTACGAGCTTCTAACATTTCGACCATAAATGTTGATTCTCCGCTAACTAAATCATCAGAAGCACCTATTCTGGTAAAGATTTGATCAAAGATTGGTAAATTAGCATAATCAGCCGGAACAAATGATCCTATTTGAGCTAAAATAATTATAATAGCCAGTTGTCTCATATAAGTACTTTTACCACTCATGTTTGGCCCGGTAATTAATAATGTACTTATATTTTTATCCATTATACAATCATTTTTAACATATTCAGTACTTCCAACAATACTAACAACCGGATGAAAACCATCTTTTATATCAACAATATGATCATGATTAAATATTGGTCTTATAAATTTGTTTTGTTCACTGATTACTGATAAAGACACGATTGCATCTAAATATCCAATTACTTTGGCTGTATTTTTTAAACTTAAAGTATTTGATTTTAATATTTCTCTTATCTCTGAAAATAGTTCATATTCTAAATCAATTATTTTTTCTTCGGCATTTAATACCAAAGCTTCTTTTTCTTTAAGTAGCGGGGTAATAAATCTTTCTCCGGTAGTTAAAGTTTGTCTTCTTTCCCAACCAAATTCCGGTTTAACTTTATCTAAGTTACCTTTACTAACTTCAATATAATATCCAAAAACTTTATTAAAACCAACTTTTAAATTAGTAATACCGGTTTTTTCTCTTTCTTCTTTTTCTAATGAAGAAATAAATTGTTTACCTCCACTTCGAATATTTTTTAATTCATCAAGTTCAGCATTATATCCGCTTTTTATTAAGTAGCCTTCTTTTAAACTAATGGGTGGTTCTTCATAAATGGCTTTTTCTAATAATTCATATAAATCCTCATGAGTTTCAAAATTTAAATTAAGACCTATTTGCTCTACTTTAGCTTTTAAATCTGGTAATACTTTTAAAGATCTTTTAATTTGTAAAACATCACGAGCATTTAAAGAACCACAAACGACTTTGCCACATAATCTTTCTAGGTCATATACTTCATATAATAACTCTTGAATAGCTGATTTTATAATAAATTCATTGTTTAATATTTCTATATAATCTAATCTTTTATTGATTTCATTTTCATCTTTTAAAGGATTCATTAAAAAATCTTTTAAAGTTCTTGACCCCATTGCCGTTTTACATTTATCTAATAACCAAATTAAACTATATTGTCTTTCTTTTAATCTTAGTGTTTCAAAAAGTTCTAAATTACGAACTGTATGAGCATCCATTAAAAGATAATCATTATTATTTTTGATAATAATATCACTAAAATGAGTTATATCTTTTAATTGCACATCAACTAAATAATAAAATAAATGTTTTACTCCATTAATAACCTTTTCATTGGCAATGTTTTGAAGAAGAGATATTTCTTGAT
>JAAYPA010000115.1 GCA_012520055.1 Mollicutes bacterium | reverse complement strand
ATGCGCAAGCTTTGGCATGATTATTGTCAGGTAGCTAAAGTGATTATCCGAAAGCCAGGGACTTGGGCAGCAACCTTGCTTTATGCTTACGCGCAGATTAATAATATAGCTCATGTAGTTGCCGAGGATTTAGCCAGTGACTTAGGTGTTTCGGCGTCAAGTATCCGCAGTAACTATAATAAATTGTTTTCTGCTTTAAAAGTACAAAGATTTGACGCGCGCTATATCAGTGAAGAAGGGTTTATGTATCTAATATTTTTGCCCTAAAAAAGGGGGTTTTTATGTGGGAGAGATAGGTAATCGTTGTTTAGAATGCGGAGCTGAATACCAGCCCGGACAAGAAATTTGTGCAGTATGCAACGCTGTGCTCAGCCAAGTGCGAGTTATGACAGAGGCGGAGCGCGAGCAATTTGGCGGTATGACTATTGAGCAAGATGAGAATTTTCGATATCACAGTCAAAACGATAAATTTGGATCTAGCAGCAGGATATATGTTCGCCATGCTAAATTTAATTTGGGGGGTATAGGACTTATACCAAGATTACTATTCGGGGCAGGTATTGTGGCGTTAATAATGTTAGTAGCATTACCGGTTGTGCTGATAATTTTGGCCGCTACAGTATTTGGCTGGCTGGTATTTCGTCGCCGATAAACAAGAAGAGTCAACCATTCGAGAAATGGCTGACTTCTTTTTAATCCTTTAATAATTGGTCTTTAAGTTTATAATATTCAGCAGTAAAGTAGGCTCCGTTTTGTGCTTCGCGATGATCTAAGCCATAAGCCCGTCGGCTTATTGCCAATACTGGCGGTGCTTGAATACGCTTGGCGACAGCCATGCCAGAAAAAAGTTTCCACCATCTTTCCAAATCATTAATAAACTCGTGAGGTCCATCAAATATCGTATTTACAAGGCCCGGCGTACAACCAAGCTTCTCTTCGAGGATACCCTGGCTGTACCAACGCAAAATGTCTTCCGGTGTCGGTTTATTCCACCATTCGATGAAAGATCGGAATAAAAAATCATGATAGGGATAAATTATAGGATCACCTTTACCTTGGTCAACAGATTGTGGAGAGGATAGCTCAGCACTAGGAACAATAGCTATAGTCGCTTGGGGAATTACTTCTCGCTTGTAAATATGCTCATTTAGATAGCGGGCTAAGTCATATACCTGATGCTTCCATAAATCAGCTAGAGCGGCGAGGAATCCTGCCAAGTCGCCGTAAAGTGTAGAATAGCCGACGGTCATCTCACTTTTATTTCCGTTGCAAGTAAAGCCGCCCCCAAATGCTGCTGCTGCTCCGGCAAGAATACGGGCTGAGCGGTCCCGTGCCTGGATGTTTTCAGTGACAAAAGCTGAAACGAGCAAGTTGGAGTGTAAGTTTGTAGTATAATTGATGATTTGGGTATTACTTAATTGCTCGACCGTGAAATCAACAGAATGCTGGATTGGCATTACAGCGTAATGGCAACCCAAATTGCGGGCTAGAGTTTGCGATAAGTCTTTTGTAGTCTGCGAGTTGTAAATGCTAGGCAT
>JAAYPA010000074.1 GCA_012520055.1 Mollicutes bacterium | reverse complement strand
TATAAGATAACAGGTTTGGGAGCATAGAACTATAAAACCGAAATCTTTGATCTTGTAAAAGTCCCCTGAAAACCCTTTCAGGGGACAAACAAAAGGAAAGAATGAAACTAAATATTTTTAAATAAATAAATTACATATGAAAAATTAAAAATTCTTTGCTACTTTCTTTTTAAGAAAGTAGAGATAAAAATATAGGATATATTAATAATTTAATATATTAGGAATATGCTATTATGTCGCTTGGTGTGCTTTTTGATTTTCTCCTTACAATTTCAATGGGTCTAATGCTAACGTGTGGAACGTGAATAGTACAGGCAACCTCAACAACAACAATGTCAACAATAGTAACGCTTTGCGGCCCGCAATTTCAAAGTAAGTACTGGCTACCTTATGACTTAGGTTATGGTAAAGGAATGCCTACTTGAGAAACAAGCATATTCCTTGGATTTCGATCCTAAATGTAACTAAGGAGCAAAAGAGCACTAGTAGAAATTTGTTCGAAAATGAGATTTTGTGTACCGAAGTTAGAAAGAGAGAAATCTCTTTTTTATTGTTTTTGGAAAGGGAAGAAAAATGGGAAAAATATTAGAAAAATATAATTTATTAAAAAGTAATAATTCTAATAAAAGATATATGTTTCAAAGTGGACTTTTTTATATTTTTGTCGATGAAGATGCCAAGTATATTTCAAGTGTATTAAATTTTAAAATTACATCTTTTGGTAATACCGTAAAATGTGGATTTCCAATTAAAGCTTATCCTAAATATAAAGATGTTTTAGAACAAGAAAATGTAGTATTAGTCAGTCAGGAAATGTTATTAGGAAAAATAGATTCAATTATATCTTTTGTTAATAAAATTGATATTAATAATTTAACACCGATTGAAGCAATGCAAATTATTGCCAAATTAAAGGACATAATCAAGAATGAACAGTAATTTTCAAATATTAAATGAATATCAAAAGTTGATTGAATATGTTCATTTATATTTATTTTGTTCATTTCCTAAAAGTGAACTAGGCCTAAAAGTGCATTTTGAAAAATCTTTATACGATTTATTGGAAAATATTATGCGAGCAAATTGCAATATTGGTAATATTCGAAGTAAATATCAAAAAGAAGCTTTAGTTAATATTAGTATGTTGGATTTTTTTACGGGATTAATGTTTGAAAGAAAATTAATTGTTAAGAGACGATTTTTAACAATTACCAATAAATTATTAAAATTAAAGGCAATGATTATAGGTTGGAGTAATGAAAAGGCAAAAAAATCTTTACAATCAAATGATAAAATATGAAAAAGCTTTAGCTGAATATAAATGTATTAGAAAACATTGTCGAAATAAAAAAGCTATTCTGCAATTTGCCATGTATTTAAATGAAAATATATTGAGTATTTTACATTCTTTATATAATAAGCAATATTGTTTTAGTAGATATCGTATATTTATAATTAGTGAACCGAAATATCGTTTAATTATGAGTGAAAATATAAGTGATAAGTTAGTTAATCGACTAGTTAGTAAATATATTTTATTACCTGTTTTAGAAAATAAATTAATAGATAGTAATGTGGCTACCAGGTATAAAAAAGGCAGTGGCTATGCTTTCAAATTAATGGTTTCTTATATTAACAAATTAATGTTAAGTCATAAAAAGATTTATGTATTAAAAATTGATATTAAAAAATATTTTTATAATATTGATCATCATATTTTATTAAATAAGCTAAATTATTATATTAAAGATGAAGATGATATGAATATTATAAAAATAATTCTTAATAGTACTAATGAATTATATATTAATGAAACTATTAATAAGTTAAAAAAAGTTTATGTTAAAAAAATTAATAAACTTAAAATAAGTGAAAAAGAAAAAATGCTAAAAATTGTTAAAATAAGAAATATTCCCATTTATAAACCATATAAAGGATTACCAATTGGTAATATGACTAGTCAAATATTAGCCGTATTTTATTTAAACGATATTGATCATTTTATTAAAGAAAAACTGCATTGTAAATACTATATTCGTTATATGGATGATTTAGTTATTATAGATAATGATTTTAATAAATTAAAAAACGTATGGAGGGAAATTAATAATGAAATTTACAAATTAAAGTTGGAGGTAAATAATAAATCTAATATTTATTCATTAGATAACGGATTTTCCTTCTTAGGTTATACCTTTAATACAAGAAAAGGTAATTTAAGAATTAGTTGTAATAATAAAACTTATAGAAGAATACGAAAACATTTAAAATACTTACAAAAGAAGGATTTTGATGAGTATCAAAAAAGTTTTAATAGTTATAAAGGATATTTTATGAGATGTAATTATCATAAAAAATAAATTTTTAGTATTTACTGGTTACTTTTTAATTCAAATAGTATGTCACGAAGCTGCATAGCTTTTTCAAAATCAAGATTTTTAGCAGCTTCTTTCATTTCTCTTTCTATTTTTAAAATCATATCTTGCGATTGTTTCTTAGATAATTTTTCTTCTGAATCTACTTTTATTTCATTTGAAATTAGTTCTCTAATTTCTTTAACAATTGTTTTTGGAATAATATGATGTTTTTCATTATATTCTTGTTGTAGTTTTCTTCTTCGATTAGTTTCATTAATGGCTTTTTCCATAGAATCACTAATAGTATCAGCATACATAATTACATGGCCATTTTCGTTTCTAGCTGCTCTTCCGATAGTTTGAATTAAACTTCTTTCGCTTCTTAAGAATCCTTGTTTATCAGCATCCATAATAGCAATTAAACTTACTTCTGGAATATCTAATCCTTCTCTTAATAAATTGATACCGATAATACAATCATATTTACCTAATCTTAAGTCTCTAATAATTCTTAATCTATCAAAGGTTTTAACTTCATTGTGAAGATAAGCTACTTTCATATTTAAACTTTTTAAGTAATTAGTTAATTCTTCTGCCATCCTGATGGTTAAAGTTGTAACCAAAGTTCTTTCGTTATTTTCTTTTCTTTTATTAATTTCGTGAATTAAATCATCGATTTGACCTTCAGTTTTCTTAATTTCGATAGTTGGATCTAGTAATCCGGTTGGTCTGATGATACTTTCTACATACTTATTATTTACAAGTTCTAGTTCATAATCACCTGGGGTAGCTGAAACATAAATAGCATGCTTAATTTTATTATTAAATTCTTCAAACTTTAATGGTCTATTATCAAGAGCACTTGGTAATCTAAATCCATAATCAACTAAAATTTGTTTACGAGCGCGGTCTCCATTATACATAGCTCTTACTTGAGGAAGAGTGACATGGGATTCATCTATAATAAGTAAATAATCATCCCCAAAGAAGTCCATTAAAGTACTTGGAGTTTCACCTTCTTCTCTTAAAGCTAAGTGTCTGGCATAGTTTTCAATTCCATTACAGAAACCGGTTTCTTTTAACATTTCAATATCGTATTTTACTCTTTCTCTAAGACGTTGTTCTTCTACGTATTTTCCTTCTTTTTTAAAGTATTCTAGTCTTTCATCGGTTTCTTTTTCGATTCTTTTAATAGCTTCTTCTAGTTTATCTCCTGTTGTAACGAAATGACTGGCTGGATAAATACTGACATTTTTAATATTTTGAATAACTGTTCCGGTTAAAATATCAAATTCACTTATTCTGTCTACTACGTTACCAAATAGTTCAATTCTTATACCGTTTTTTCTTTCACTAGCGGGAACAATATCTATAACATCACCATTAACTCTAAATGTTCCCCGATGAAAATCCATTTGATTTCTTTCATATGTCATAGTCACCAGTTTATCAATAATATCATTTCTTTTGATTTGATCGCCTACTGATAAAATAAGCATATTATTTTTATATTCTTCTGGTTCTCCAATACCATATATACATGAAACAGATGAAACTACAATAACATCTTTACTATTAATAAGGGCACTGGTTGCTCCATGACGTAATTCATCTATTTCATCATTGATACTAGAATCTTTTTCAATATAAGTATCAGTTGATGGTACGTAAGCTTCCGGTTGATAATAATCATAATAAGAAACAAAGTATTCAACCCTGTTATTATGAAATAATTCTTTAAATTCTGAGTAAAGCTGCCCTGCTAAAGTTTTATTATGGGCTAAAACTAAGGTAGGTTTTTGAACTTTTTCAATAACATTTGCTATAGTAA
The DNA here is from genome assembly GCA_012520055.1 of Mollicutes bacterium. Taxonomy (GTDB): domain Bacteria; phylum Bacillota_I; class Bacilli_A; order RF39; family UBA660; genus DUUS01. Next base: position 10,285 of record JAAYPA010000074.1, on the reverse strand, counting down.
AAGTTTTACCTGTACCGGTAGCACCCAGTAGGACTTGGTGTTTTTTATCTTTGTTAATACCTTCAACTAATTTTTCAATAGCATCCGGTTGATCACCGCTTGGTTTATAATCAGAGACAATTTTAAACATATTATCACTTTACTTTCTAAAAGTTTTAACAAACTCAGATATTTTTTTTATATTACCATAATTTTCATCATAAAAAGCATCTAATAAATTTTTATTAGTTTTACATAATTCCACATTTTTTTGGAAATACTCGCCAATATTGATATTTCTAATATATTTACTATTTTCTGCTAATACTTTTTTTATATACATTGGTGTTTTGTTATCAATATTCGGTTTAAAAAAACCGGTACCAGATAATACATAAGCTGTATTATTTAAAATGTAGAATAGACAATTATTGGTAGGATCTAATAAATATGGTTCATTAATATTTAAAATACAAATATGATTGCTTCTCTTTATAAAAAAATCATTAATTTGATCTTTTAGTTTGATTTTTTCTTGATTTAATACTTTAGATTCTATATATGTTTGATAATCTAGTTTAATCTTAGGACCTAAGTATCCTTCAATAAACGCGACTTTATGTTGTAATTTGACTAAAATATCATATAAAATAAAATCATTATTAAGACATACTCCATAGTTGGTCATAACGGAGAAAGATAGATTATCCATATAATATATAGTTTTTTGGGGAGCAAAATAATAATCTTTTCCTTCAGAAAAAAAACCATTCCATAATAAATAACAAAAAACAACAAACACTGATATTTGATCATGTACATTTAATTCATGACAAAAGATAGCTGTATTATTAATTATTTGAGTATATAAATCATTATAATAATCACTATCATCAATACTATCCGCAAACATTTTTTTCTCCTACAATTGGGTATTATAGTACTACATTACTTATTAGATATTATTTCATTAATATTTAAATCTAAGATTTTTAGTAATTCATTTAATATTCTTCCGGTAGGAAGCAATTTGTTTTTTTTGGTCATAAAAAGCCTTACCGGTGGTGATCCAACCATTTTTAGCCGGAGATTCTCCAATAAATAATATATCTGTATTTTTTCCTAAAGAGACTGTATCAAAAAGCAATTTGGTTAAACCTGGACATTTTTTACATTTTTTGATCAATTACTTCTAGCATTTTCAATATAATAAGCGAAGTATTCATCATATGTAATATTTTCATTTTTTATTTTTAATGCAGCATCTTTTCCAACATAACGATAATGCCATGGTTCATACGAATACCCGGTTATATCTTCCTTATCTTCTGGATATCTTAAAATAAATCCGTATTTATAACAGTTTTCTTTCATCCAAAGAAAACTATCAGTTTTGCCAAATTCGTCATTTACATCATAATAATCTGAGACATCTATAGCATAACCGGTTTGATGTTCAGAATATCCAGGTCTTGCTGCATATTCATCTGCTTTTCGGGTTCCGTATAAATCTTTACGAGATTCCCAGATTTCTTTTTGGCTATTATAATCACGATATGAAGAATTTATTACAATGGTATGTCCTTCTTTTTTAGCATCTTCTGTTAATTCTTTAAAAGCATTATATACTACAGAATCAATCGAATTTCCTTCGTAAGCATAAGTTAAAGAAATTTTTATTATATCTTCCGGAGTATAATTTTCATCTAAATAATGATATTTATTTACTAACATTAATTCTTTATTTTCAATATTAGTTGCTTTTGGTTCTTTGTAATAATCTCTATCTCTATTAACATTGACCAGTGTTATAACATTATTTATTTCTTTATTTTCGTTTTTATTTAAGTATTCTAAATAACGATCTAAATTATTAAAAATAAAATATTTTTCTGAAACAAATTTGATGATATTAGTATTACGTTCTTTTTTTAATATGATTTCCAGTTCATTATCATTTAAATTCTTTATTAATATTTTAGTTTCATCTAAAGTATAATTTATTTGAAGTAATTTATATTCATAGGTTTGTCTATATTGATAATTTTTGTATAGTTTAATACCTACTAATGTAAGCATTAATAATAAAATCAGTAAAAATGAACTAAGTTTTACTGATTTTTTTAATTTTCTTTTAGCCATTTTATCACATCTTTTCTTTAATTATTATAACATAGCTATATTTTAAAATTAATTTAAATAAGCTAAAAAATGTCAAGTAAGATTTGATATATCTTTTGACTTTAATTACTTTATATTGTAATATTTATATAGAGAATAGGAGTTGTTAGTGTGAGAAAAGTTTACGTCTTTGGCCATAAAAAACCTGATACTGACAGCGTGACTGGGGCAATAGCTCTAGCTTATTTAAAAAATAAGATGGGAATTAATGCTGAACCCAGGGTTTTAGGTGAAATAAGTCCGGAAACTGAATATGCTTTAAAAAAATTTAATACTCCTGTTCCGAGATATTTATATGATGTTAAAATTCAATTAAAAGATATTAAATATAATCGTAACTATTTTATTAATCAAAATAAATCTATATATGAAACATATAATTATTTACATACTAAAGGTATAACCGGTATACCTCTTGTTGATGATGATAAAAAATATATCGGATATGTATCACTTAAAGAAATAGCCAAAGAGATGATTATTAATTCTTCAAGTGATATTGAAACTTCTTTTGATAATTTAGTAAAAACTTTAAGTGCTACTAAGTATTATCAGTTTGATTCTTTAATTAAAGGCAAAACTACTATTATCAATGTATCATATTATATGTTTGTTGATAATGATATTGTTATTGATAGTGAGTCGGTTGTTATCGGTTGTACGCGTCCTCATGTTTTAGAATATGTTATAAAAAATAATGCTAAATTAGTTATATTATCCGATAATTATCCTTTAAGTAAAAAAGAAATTGAATTAATTAAAGAAAAAAAAGTTAATGTAATTGTTTCACCATATGATACTTTGAAAATTTCCAGGATTATTTGTTTAGCAAATCCGATTAATAATATTCAAAGAGCAGTATCTTCAGTTTGTTTTGAACCGATTGATTACTTAAGCGATTTTTTAGAAGTAAGTAATAAATTAAAACATACTAATTATCCTATTGTAAATTCAAGAGGGTATTGTGAGGGTATGCTTAGGTTAATTGATACTAATGATATAGTTCGTAAAGATGTTATTTTAGTTGATCATAATGACCCAAGTCAAAGTGTTGACGGATTAAATGAAGCTAATATTATTGAAATAGTTGATCATCATAATATTGGTACTATTAATACCAATAAACCGATTAATTTTCGTAATATGTTAGTAGGATCTGTTAATACTGTCATTTATCATTTATTTATTGAACAAGGTTTAAGTATACCGCAAAATATTGCGGGGTTAATGTTAAGTGGAATTATTTCCGATACGCTACTTTTAAAAAGTCCGACAACAACTAAACTTGATCTTATGGTAGCTGATGAACTAGCTAAAATAGCTAAAGTTGATATTCAAAAATATGGACTAGAACTACTTAGTAGTGGAGTAAGTATTAAAGGAATGTCTAAAGAGGAAATAATTTATAAAGATTTTAAAAGTTATGTAGCTGGGGAATACCGGGTAGGAGTAGCTCAGGTCTTTACTACGACATTTGATATTTATAAGAATGAAATTGCAGAATATGTTAAAGAGCTTAATGAAATTAGTGAAAATAACAATTATAAGATAGTTTGTTTATTTGTAACAGATATTATTAATAATGATTCATATTTATTATTTAATGAAAAGGCTAAAAATTATTTAGAAGATGCTTATGGTATAGAAGATTTATATCAAGGTTATTTATTAAAAGGAGTAGTTTCTCGTAAATTACAAATGGTTCCTTTGATTTTAGAGGTTATTGAGAAACTATAAAGGAGTTAAAAATGAAAATAGTTAAAATTTTAATTGCCTTTATAATTATTATTGGTACAGGTATTGGAGTAGCAATAGGTTTTTTATTAAACAAAGAAGAAGTACCGACTTTTACGGCAACAGCTACTGTAATTGAAAGAAGAAGTGCTAAAGAAGTAGTAGTGCGTTTAAATGAGGAACCGGAAGAAAAAATAAATGATGAATTGATTGTTTATTCCAATATTTTTTCGGTTAATGATCAAGTAGAGATAAGATATTCTAAAAAAAGAGAAAAATATATTGTTAATAAAGTAAAAGCTAGAGCTAATACAAATGCTCAAAAAAGTGATTTAGTATCCAAAGTTGCGGCTGATCCAACAATGATAAAATATACTGGCACGTTAGGTAGTATTTCCAAAGAAACCAATATAGCAGTTATGCCCGTTCAGTTATTTGGTCAAGATTTTGAACTAATGAGTGAAATGGAATTTTATAATTTAAAACATAATAGTTTAAATCCTGTTATCGATAAAGATGAAAAAATTACAATTACACTTCTTGAAGATTTTAAAGTCGTAAGTTTGGAAAATATAACAAGTGATCAAAGAATATTTTTACCTTATACTATAGTCAACCAAACTATTACTTTTAATGGTATAGGAGAAGGAATTTATTCTTTAAAATTAAATTTTAGAAAACAAAATATTATTAATTATATCTTTACTTAATTATGAAATAATTATTGTTTTAGTTATCTAAATATGATAATATAATGATAACAGAAAGGTTGTGAATTTATGGAATGGTGGCACATATTATTAGTAGTTATTGTTTTATTAGTTTTATGGGTAATTGGTACTTATAATTCATTAATAAGTCTAAAAAATAAAGTTAAAAATCAATGGTCACAAATTGATATTCAATTAAAGAGAAGATTTGATTTAATTCCTAATTTAGTTGAAACTATCAAAGGTTATACAAAACATGAAAGTGAAACTTTAGAAAAAGTAATTCAAGCAAGAAATACATATCTTTCAGCAGGTACACCTGAAGAAAAAATGAAAGCTAGTGGTGAATTATCTAAAGTAATGAGCAAATTATTTGCTCTTTCAGAAGCTTATCCGGATTTAAAAGCTAATACCAATTTTATCGATATGCAAAATACTTTAAAGGATACTGAAGATAAAATTTCTTATGCCAGATCGTTTTATAATGATTCAGCAATGAAATATAATACTAAAATTGAATCATTTCCAACTAATATCTTAGCAAATATATTTGGTTTTAAAACCAATGCTTACTTTGAGATATCAGCTGAAGAAAAAGAAAACGTAAAGGTTAAATTTTAAAGAATCTTTTGATTCTTTTTTTTGTTTGATATGATAAAATAAATTAGAGGCGATTTTAGATGAAAAAGATACTTTTTTTCTTTTTATTATTTTTTTGTTTGATAATTAACGTTAAGGCTGATTCTATCAATAAAATAAGTATGGATATTTATTTGGATAGTTATGGAACAGCTCATATTACTGAAACTTGGGATGTTAATATCAGTTCGGGAACCGAAGGTTATAAACCATATTATAATTTAGGAAAAGCAGTTATAACTAATTTTACTGTTTCGAATGAAGAAAAAAATTATCAGTATGTAGCTAATTGGAATGTTGATGACGGATTTAGTCAAAAAGCTTATAAAAATGGTATTAATTATATTGATAATGGCTTAGAACTTTGTTGGGGTATAAGTAAATATGGTCGCAATATTTATACTTTAAAATATGATATTAAGGGTTTTGTTGCCAAAGCAACGGATAAACAAATGATATATTGGACATTAATACCTCATAATTTATCTTTAAAACCAAAAGAGGTAAATATTGTTATTTGGTCAGATCAAAAATTCGCTGATGATATAGCAGTATGGGGGTATGGTAATTATGGTGGGACTGCTTATGTCTATGATGGTGTAATCGAAATGAATAGTGATGGTGAATTAGATACCAATGAGTATATGACTATATTGGTAGAGTTACCATCAGACATGTTTCAAACAAATAATATTTTAGATAAATCTTTTACAGAGTATTATGAAATGGCAGAAGAAGGCAAAAAGGCTTATAAAGAAAGTATATTCACTATTATAGGAGAATTAATCTTTTCTATAATTGGAGTAGTTTTATCTTTTATTCCGATAGTAATTTTAGTATTTGTAATAAGAGCTGTTATTAAAGCCGCAGCGAATAAGAATTTTATTAAAAATATATCACATAATAAATTCCCAAAAGATTTAGAAAATTTTAGAGATATTCCTTGTAATAAAGATATCTTTTACGCTTACTTCTTAGCGAATAGTTATAATTTATTGAAAAACGATCAGGATTTTTTAGGGGCTTTAATTTTAAGTTGGATTAAAAATAAATATGTAACAGTAGAGTTAAAAGAAAAGAAAGGTTTATTTAAGAAAACTGAAGAAGCTACCTTAGTTATGGATTATTCAAAATTCTTTAGTGATTTTAGCCAGTATTCAATCGAAGGTGAAATGTTTAATCATATGTATGATGCCAGCAAAGATGGTATTTTAGAGCCAAAAGAATTCGGAAAATATTGCGAAAAGTACTACAAAAAAGTTTTAGGTTGGTTTGATTCAGTTATTTTGGAAGAAAAAAACAAAGCTACTGAAAGAGGATTACTAGATAAATTAGCTAGTAATCCAAATAAACGTTATGAAACAAATAAAATATATGAAGAAGCTAAAAAATTAGCTGGATTAAGAAAATTTTTAAAAGAATTTTCCAGTATTGAAGATAAGTCTTCGATTGAGGTTCATCTATGGGAATATTATCTAATGTATGCACAAATATTTGGTATAGCCGAAAAAGTTGCCGAAGAATTTAAGAGATTGTATCCGGATGTAATTACCGACATGTCTTATAATCAAGTAATATTTGTTCGTGACTTATCATATAGTGGTATGAATAGTGCCAAATCTGCTAACTATAAAGCTAATAATTATTCTTCCGGTGGAGGAGGATTCTCTTCCGGTGGCGGAGGCGGCGGCTCATTTGGCGGTGGCGGCGGAGGCGGCGGCTTCAGATAGAAAGACAAAATAAAATTTGTCTTTTTTTATGTTAAGAAAGAATGTCGAATATTGACAAATTGTAGGTTTAAAGATAAGATGATAATAGGTAAAATGCTAAAATAAGAAGGGAAAATCAGTATGAAAAAAATTAAAATCAAACTGAATAAAAAAGCTAAAAATATGCTGATTTTTTTTAGTATCTTAACGATTATTGTTATTTCAGCAACTTATGCTTGGTATATTAGTTTAAGACAAGTTTATATTACCAGTCTTGATTTAAGAATCGATACCAATTTGAATTTATTACTATCTTTAGATGGTAAAAATTGGGATAACGTCGTTTTTATAGATGAAAAAACTTATAATGATCCAAAGAATGTATATCCGGAAAATACTAATGCTTGGAGTGAAGTGGGGTTAATTCCGATGTCTACTACAGGAAGGATTGACTTAGATGCTTCAAGATTGGTTTTATATCAAAAGATAGGTATGAATACAACAGCAGGAGGATACCGATTACTGGCTAATAGGGTAAGCAATTATGGAGCAACCGAAAGACTTGGCTATATTGCTTTTGATTTATTTATTAAAAATTTTTCCAGTAAGAAATATACTGAAGAAGTAGATTATTTATCTGAAGAAGCTGTTTATTTAGGAAATAGTTCTATTGTTAAAGTAGCAGAAAATGGTGGAGTTCCCAATAAAGGAATAGAAAATTCGGTACGGGTAGCTTTTGCTATAATTGGCAGAATATCACGTATGACAGATGATGTTAATCAAATTACTTCCATTAGTTGTAATCATGACGGGAATGGGAATTCACTAATTATTGATGGAACAACCGGTTTATGTGATAAAGCTATTATTTGGGAACCGAATGATAAAATTCATACGGAGGGAGCTCTTAGGTGGTTCAATAGTTCTTGTTTAAAACGTTTTGATCAAAATATTGATTTACCAACTTCTTACGGATCATCATGTCCACCAATAAAAAATAATGAATATTATCCTACTTATGCTATAGATTATGATATTGGAGAAAAAGATCATGTTGATATTTATGATGGAGCACGTTATAACGGTTATCAAGGTAGCGGCAATTTCTTAAAAGAAACCAAATATTTTACTGATTCAGACAAAGTTTTATCTGGATTACAAAGAAAAGCAATTTTTACTTTAGCTCCTAACAGTATAACTAAAGTTAGAATATATGTTTATTTGGAAGGCCAAGATATCGATAATTACGAATATGCTCAAGATGGTAAAAAAATTTCTATCGAGTTTGGATTTACTAAAGATCGCTTTACTGAAGATGAAATTGTTGATGGTGATGCAGATGTCGGAGACGATATCTGGAAACCGGTTATTACAATTGATCCTGATATTAGTGAAATTACTATAAAACAATGGGATACTTTAAATTTACCGGTGGCCAAAGCTATAGATAAAGTCGGTGAAATTAATGGGGAAGATATTACCGAAGATATTTCGAGTCGTATAAGAATAGTTAATAATGTAAATATGAGTATTCCGGGTGAATATGAAGTAATATATGAAGCCAGTGACTGGGTAGGTAATTTTGCCGAACCGGTAGTTATCAGGGTAATTGTCGAAGAAAATAGCTAATAATATTTTTCTACAAAAAAAGACAAAACCATTGACAAAACGACAGTTTATGATAATATAATAATATATATTACGGTAGTACCCTATCGATATATTACATCACTTTGTAGGAGTGATAAAAATAAAAAGGAAAGAGGAAGGTATGGAAATAGAACGCAAACAATATACTAGAAGAATAAGAAACTTGGTATTCATCTTTGTAATTACCGCAATTTTAGTTTCGGTATCAACTTATGCATGGTTTATAGGTATGCGTACAGTCAACATTGAAGAATTTGATGTTGAAGTTGCCGGTACTGAAAGTTTATGGTTATCTATCGATGGAGTTAATTTTGGCCCTACAGTAACCATAAATAAGAGTAATTATGCAACAGCATATACAGGAAATACAAATACTTGGGGTGGAGATGAAGGATTAATTCCGGTGTCTTCAATTGGTGTTATTAACCAAACTTCAGCTAGACTAGAACTATATGAAAAAGCATCTTTAACACCATCACCCGGTGGATTTAGATTAATTGCTAGTAAAGTAGAAAATGATGATAGTAGTGAACAAGATGGCTATATTGCCTTTGATTTATTCATTAGAAACTTCACTGGTAATAAATATTACGAAAATTATGACGAAGCAATTGAAGAAGCAATCTATTTGACTGTTGATTCAGCAGTTAAAGTTTCTGATACAGACGGAGTAGAAGGAACTGGTATTGAAAATTCAGTACGTGTGGCATTTGCTCAAATTGGACGTGTTTCCGGTGATTCTAAACTTGGTGAAACTATAGCCGGTGGGGACATAATTGTTGAAGAAGGAACAAAGTATCTTCGTGAAATGGCATGCAAAGATGTTTTAGTTGACGGTGATGGGGAAATTGTTACAGAACCAGAAAGCGGCCAAACCTACACTAAAGTAGCTACAGGCATTTGTAATCACAATCGTCCTGCAATTATTTGGGAACCAAATGATGTTAACCATGTTAATGGAGCTATAAGTTATTACAATACTGCTTGTAGATCAAGAAAAAATGGCATAATAACAGAAACCAATGTACCAGTTGGTGAAGATGTAACTGATACGGAATCATATACAACAAGTGATTGTGGTAAAATAATCGATGGTCTAGCATATCCTACTTATGCTATTAATAGCGTAATAGATGCTGATGATAACGTTGATATTTACGATGGTGCTGTATATAACGGATACACTCATACTACAAAATTATCTGTTGTAGACACATTTACCGATTCAGAAAAGTTAAGAGAAGGTATGGATCGTCCGATATTTATGAAATTAGCTCCAAATAGTATTACTAAAGTAAGAGTTTATGTATGGATTGAAGGACAAGATATCGATAATTACGATTTTGCTCAAATCGGAAAAGCAATTACAGTTAAATTTGGATTCACAAAACAAAGATTCACAGAGGATGATGCTTTATATACTGGTCCAAATACAAATCAAGGTGAAGGACCAAGCGGAGAAGACAAGAATCCTCCAGTTATAACTATCGCTGGTTATGAAAGTGGCTCTAGAGTAATTAATGTAGCATTCGGTGGCTCATTCACTGCTCCAGCAGCAACTGCAGTTGATAATGTAGATGGAACAATTGCTGGAAATGACATCGAAGTTATTAATAAAGTTAATACTTCGGTTCCTGGTACTTATACAGTAATTTATAGAGTATCAGACTCTGCTGGTAACCT
>JAAYPA010000073.1 GCA_012520055.1 Mollicutes bacterium | reverse complement strand
ATATAAAAAGAACATTAGGGGATTTGGGGCCCCTGTGTTCTTTTTATTTGTTATGAAACAATAATACTTATTATGATTTCATAATATTTGTTATGAAGTATGTACACACTTCCAATGCTTGCTTATTCTTAAAATATAATATAATTAATTAAAATTCATTCTAAGAAATTAAAATATATTTTAAGACCTTATCATATATTTTAATCTTTTGTTTTGTTAATTTTAAATTCTCTTTAGATTCTGAGCCTTACATTTATTTTGCGATTTTTTATGCTACCATTTTACCAGGTGAAGAATTTTATTTATTTTTTAAATTCTCTTTGAGTTCTTCGCCTTAATTATTATAAAGCATAAAAAAATTTATATATCAAGGTGGAGATTTTGGGCGTTTTTCCCAAAATACTACCTTTATATATAAATAGCCATTCCTAAGCAATGTTTAATTATTAAAGTTTACTTTAAGTTCTTAAACAATTTAGTGCAATTTTTAAAGATGAAGATTAATTAATTTTCTTTATATTCCCCTATAGACACAATTGGGGGGAGGGGGTCCCCAGTTGGGGCTGTGGGGGATATAGAAAAAAACAATACTTTAAGTTAAATATACTTATCTGTATAATTTTATACAAATTTGTATAATACTTAATTAACCTGCAATTAAGTATTGATTACTTAATTGCATTAATATATAATATATTTATGTAATGATAAATACAATTAAGGAGTTGATACCATGTCAAATGACAAAAAAACAAATGTTACAATGGCTCTTAGTAATACACAGTTAGATTTATTAGATTTTGTTATAACTGTTTTGAATCATGACATGCAGAGTAGAACATCATATTTTGTAACAAATATTAGGAATGATATTAAGGAGTTTATGAATTTACCTTATGATTTATCTATTCCTGATGATCAGCTTTTAGATTTAGCTGTTAATAGACATAACGAAAATATTAAGTCTGTTATTGGTGTTGAAAACTATAATCTCTTAATGGAAAAAATGGGGGATGATAATTAATGAAATGTTTGGTTCTTTCTGCTAAAAAATATGATTTTGAAAGTAACGGGGATAGGATTCAAGGTGTTAAAATTGCCTATTTAAACAAAAAAACACTTTCTAGGGATAATGAATATGGTACTCCCCCACTTATTGTTAATTGTCCTATTGATTCAATACTTCCTGATGTATTGGATTCCTTGCCTGCTATTTGTAATTTAGAATTTGAGCAGGTAACAGGAAGAAATAATAAACCTGAATTAATTTTGACTAATGTTGATTATTTGGAATCAGTAAATTTAATATAACCTCCTATTATTAATTTATTAAAGTATATTTTAAATGAAGAAACCCCCTAAAAGTAGCTTCCCTTTAGGGAAGGCTTTTGTGGGTTTCTTCTATATCTTGATATATTAGAACTAACCGTCCTCGTTGGATGAAAAAAAGGGGGTGAATTCACTTTGAATCTAGATAATGCAATAGTTCCAATAGAGTTGATTGATGGGGTTATAAATAACATTAAATATAATAAGACTATAATTGATTATTTTTATAAATTTCATCTTGAACAAAAAAAATTAATGGAAGATGGACAAGAATTTTTATTTAACCCTGATACTCTTATAAATAATTCTGAAAATATTTCATTTTGTAATAAGTATTGGTTACTAGATAAGTATGAGATTCAGAAAGTAAAAGATTATAAAAGAACTAATTTATGTAAAAACAAATTTTGTGCTAATTGTAAAAAGGTAAAACAGGCATCTAGAATGGCTAAGTATATTCCAGAACTTGAACAATATAAAGATAATTTATATCACTTAGTATTAACATTACCTAATGTCCCTGGTAAAGATTTAAGGAATACAATTAATCATATGTCTAAATGCTTTAGATCCTTGATAAGAATTATTAGAGGTGAGAGAAAAATTTATGGTATAAATTTTGATAGTTGGGGTTATGAAGGTGCAATTAGGTCTTTAGAAGTTACTTATTTGTTAGATAGTTATCACCCACATTATCATGTTGCACTTGTATTAAATGATGATTTTATGAGTAAAAAAAATATAAGTAATACTTACTCTTTTAATTATCGGACAAGCATACCTGAACTAACAAAATTATTTAATAAAGAAGAAATACTTATTCAGAAAATATGGTTTTTATTAGTTAACAATCAAAGAGTTACAAAAAATAATATTGATTCTTTGGATATTGGTTATAGTTGTACCATTGATAAGTTTGCTGAAGGTCATTATGTAGAATTGTTTAAGTATTTAACTAAGGAAGTTCAAGAAGATGGTACTGTATTGGATTATAATAACTTTAAGACCCTTTATATCTCCCTTTACAGGTTGAAACAAATACAGGGCTATGGTTGTCTATACCAAATAACAGATGATGGCGATTTGGAAGGATTAGAGGCTGAATATGATATTTTAATTGAAAGGTTAAGAGAAAAAGAAAATCCTGAGGAAGTATTAGAGACCCCTCAAGATTTGTCTAAAGATAAAAACTACCTTTTAATTTCAAGAAAATCATATTTCAAATATTTGCGTCAAATAAATAATAACATAGAATAAAATATAATACAATTGTTTCATCATCAAGATATAAAAAGAACATTAGGGGATTTGGGGCCCCTGTGTTCTTTTTATTTGTTATGAAACAATAATACTTATTATGATTTCATAATATTTGTTATGAAGTATGTACACACTTCCAATGCTTGCTTATT
>JAAYPA010000008.1 GCA_012520055.1 Mollicutes bacterium | reverse complement strand
TTATCCTTTTCTTTAATATTATTGTATCTATAACGTTAAATTTAACGGGTTTAGGTGAATATGATTTTTTGACCACATTAATTGAAGGTATAATAGACTTATTAGCACGATTATTAGACTTATTATTTGACCGTATTGTTGAATTATTAAATCCGTTTACTAGTTGTCAGTAGGAGATTATTTTATGACTAATGATAAAATTATAAATAATGGTATTATAAGGAATGAGAAAAATGAAAAGATAATGAAAATACAAATTTTTACTCTAGTGTTGTTTGCTATTATTGATTGTTTGTCAACTAGATATGGATTGGTTCATGGAGCAACTGAATTAAATCCGATCATGGAGAATTTAATTAGTACTAACTTTGGAGTATTTATAAAAATATTCCTAACTGGTGTAGTAGGAATATATTTGTATTTTAGACAAGCAAAGAAAACTTTGTATGCAGTAAATTTGATTATGTTATTAATTTGTTTAAATAACATTTTAGTAATAATGAATTTATAAAAAGGAGAGTGAAAAGAAATGAAAAAGTTAAAAATATTTTTATTGTTAAGTATTTTATTATGTTTTGGATTTGTATTAAGTTCTGAGGTTCATGCTCAAGGTGGTGGACCTAAAGAATTTGAAGTTGCTGATGTTTTACCAGCAACAACACAGTTAAGGATTAGTTGGGATAGTGACAAATTCCCCTTTACAGTAAGAACTGATGATGATAATTTTATTCTTATTGGAATCGATGATGCTATTCATTATGTAGATGATATAGCTGTTTTTGACTGGGAAGAACAAATTTGGATACCTCCTTATAATTCTACTGATCATGCTTATGTTGATATTAATACTTCTACATGGGATGAAAGTGAACGAACAATAAGTTATTATAACAAAGGTGCTGGTGGTAATGTCTATTTATACTGGGAAGATCTTGCAGCTGTACCATCAGGCTATTCAATTACATTTGAAGAAAATGGTGGCACGTCAGTAACTGATTTATCAGGGCAAATAGCATTACCTAACCCATTACCCGCAACAACAAAATCTGGTTATACATTCGTTAACTGGTATTACGACAGTGCATTTACACAAATTGCTAATCCGGGTGACACAATAGAAAGCAATGTAACCCTTTATGCTAAGTGGCAGTTAAATACATATACGGTTACCTATAATTCAAACGGCGGTAGTAGCATACCACAAACAAGCAATGCAACACAATTACCTAACCCTTTACCGACACCTACAAAGAGTGGTTATACTTTTGAAGGATGGTATTATGATTCTGATTTTACTAATGAAGCATTCGCAGGTGATCCATTAACTAGTGATGTAACGCTTTATGCTAAATGGGAGGTGTTAGAAATTGAGCCTGGGTATATTTTACCTCAGTCTAAAGTTTTAATTAATTTAACATATTATAATACTGGCGGAGAGAAATACGGTATAGTGAGATATACAATTGGTACATATGGTGAAATTTTGTTTACCGCGGTTGAAGAAGCACCACCAACATTAGTTACTTCAGCATCAATTAGCGTTAATATATTAAATGATAGTTGGGGGATAAACCTACCTTTTGGTGACTATGTTAACCAAAATTTTGGTACTAGAACAGGTCTTTTGTCAATTGGTATAATAATAGATTTTTCAGATGCAACAGAAGTAGAAAGAACTATTACCAATATTTATACTACAGGGACCTTAGAGATATCCATAGAAATATTAACTGATGAGGTATTTTTTTATGAAAACGGTTTTGATACTGCACGTGAATATTATGGGTGGGAAGATAATGGTTATTGGTATACTGCTGAAGAAACATGGGATATGGGATACGAGGATGCAAGAGAAATATACGGTTACTACGACCCTAACACTGATCAATGGTTATCAGTTGATGAATATTTAGAACTATACGGTGATGGAAAAATGGGGCAGAGTGATTTTTATAATAATTTTGATAAATATTTCATCCCAGCAATGATTATAGTGTTTGGCGCTGCAATCGTATTAACAGTCTTAAAAGTATTTAAAGGACGTGAATAAAATGACAGACATTACAATTTTAATTATAGGACTAATAATATTTATTATTGCTAATATTTTAGGATTTGTTTATAAAAATAATTTACTAACCGCTTTAAGTGGGTTACTATGGTTATTACCTATATTTTTAGTTGATAATGCAATTATAAAGATTTTTAGTATTATAATAATGCTTATTACATTTTTATTTAGTTTTAAAGAAAGGGATGATTATTATTATGATTAATTTTTTTAGAGATTTACAAAAACGAAAGTATTTAAAGGAAATTCATTTTACAAAAACTAAAAGCATCATTGTCAAATATCATAAAAAAAGCGATTTAAAATTGTCATTTTTACTTAATCCGGATAATGTATTCATTGATAGTAAAGGCTATCAATGTGTAAT
>JAAYPA010000116.1 GCA_012520055.1 Mollicutes bacterium | reverse complement strand
AGGTAAAGAGCCGTTTGTCAGATATTGGTTGCATAATGGGTTTATCACTGTCAATGAAGAGAAGATGAGTAAATCGTTAGGAAATTTCTTCCTGGTGAAAGATATCTTAGCGCATTATCCGCCCGAGGTGCTCCGGTTCTTTATCTTGGCTACACACTACCGCAGCCCGCTGGATTTCAGCGATGAACGGCTTACTGAGGCGGGGCGCAGCCTTGAACGTCTCAAGAATGCAATTGATAACATGCGGTCGTTAGAAGCGCTGCCTAGCGGTGAAGCAAGTGCAGAATCAGCCGCACTTAGAGCAGCTGCCGAAAGAGCTGAGATTGATTTTAATGCGGCAATGGACGACGATTTTAATACTGCTTTGGCCATCAGTGTTATGTTTGGCTTAGCGAAGGAAATAAATATTTATCATGGCGCAGCGGCAGCCGGTAAAGTTCCGTACGACCCTGCTGCTGTCGGCGAAGCGCGTGATATATATTATGGTATGGCTGAGGTATTGGGCCTGCTGGTGAATGAACGTCAGGGAAAACTGGATGGGGCTGATATGCTGGTCAATCAGTTAATGGATATCATAATTGATATTCGGCAGGAGGCTCGCAAAAAGAAAGATTGGGCTACAGCTGATAAAATCCGGGACAGTTTAGGTGCCGCCGGTATTGTCATAGAAGACTCGCCGCAAGGCGCTAGGTGGAAAAAGCGATGAATTTTGAACACTTCCAGTTTCTAAAGCAGAATATGTTTGGCGCGGGCGCCGTCGACGGCGCTCCGCCTGCTAAATACAGCAAAATCGAACCAAACCAATTACCGGCGCTGGTTTTGGCTTATGTGGGTGATGCTTTTTTTACGCTGTATGTGCGGACAAGACTGCTTTCATATGAGCAAAATAAAGTGCGGGTATTACATACTTATGATGCAAAAATTGTTTCGGCTGCTATGCAGGCTGTAGCTTACCGGGAACTGGAACAAATGCTGACGGAAGAGGAATTGGCCGTCGTAAGACGCGGCCGTAATGCCAAATCTAATGTACCTAAGAGTGCTACAGTAAGTGAATACCGGTATAGTACCGGCTTTGAGGCTATGCTGGGCTATTTGTATTTAAACGGAAATTATGACCGAATGTCGGAAATTGCTGAGAAGGCTTTCGTGATTATTTCCCGGGAAATGACAAATCTAAACAAGAATAGCGGTGAATAGAATGAAGGTAAAATTAATAAGCCACACTCCTGAACCCCAGCGGGCAGTGGCTATGTCGGCGAGGCTATGTTATTCGCCGGTGGGAGCGGAACAGCTTGTTGAAAAAATGTCAGATGCGCAGGTCGAAAAATTAGTAACTAAAATTGTCGACATGGGTCATAGTTCGACTCTAGAACATGCAAGTTTTACCTTTGCAATTGAAGGCGTATCGCGGGTGCTTACCCATCAACTGGTTCGTCACCGGATTGCATCATATTCCCAGCAATCACAGCGTTATGTAAGCGAGCATGATTTTGAATATATCCTGCCGCCTACAGTCGCGGCAAATCCTGCGGCTAAGGAAAAGTTTGAGGCGCT
>JAAYPA010000072.1 GCA_012520055.1 Mollicutes bacterium | reverse complement strand
TTCCATATAATTCTCCAGTTAATAAAAGATTTCTCAAGGCAGATAAATCTGTATAAGCATCAGCAAATTCAGGAACAATTCCCATTATTTGCTTTACTTTAATTGGTTCTTTCCTAACATTGTATTCCCTTATGAAAACCTCACCTTGAGTTGGTTTTAATATTCCTATCAACATCCTTATGGTTGTAGTTTTACCAGCTCCATTAGGCCCTAACAAACCAAAAACCTCACCTTTTTTCACATTAAAGGTGACATTATTCACTGCCTCAAAGCCATCAAAGTCTTTCTTTAATTGCTTAACTTCAATAATATTTTCCATGTATTTAGGTATTATGTCTCTATTTTATCATAAACTTCATGACTTTGTAATTCTAAATTAAAAAGCCTTTAAGTAAGGCTTTTTAAAAGCAGGGTCTAATGGACGAAGTTCGAGCCTTTGAGTGGATAAAAAATTACGAACTTGAAGTTTTTTTAGAAAAAAATGAAACTATCAAACAAGATAAATAATAAAGAAAAGTTAAAATAACTAATGCAGAAAACACACCTAACCATATATTACACATAAATGCTAAACCAATTACCAGCACTAAAGGAAAACCTAGAATAATACGCCCTAAGATTAAAGGAGCAGAAATATATTCAATAAACTTTGGAACCGGTTGATCAGCAAAAGCTGACATAAGTCCAATTATTGGTGCAAAAACAAACAATAATAATGCTATAAAAACTAAAATTTTCCGCCAATCGGGTTTTAACAATTTACTTGTACTTTTTTTCATATTATTTAATTATAACAAAAATAAACTTTTTGTCCCGGATTTTGCTAGCTCCCCTAGTTAGACGATATTAGAACCTATTTTATCATCTAATCTTGAGCTTTTATTGCAGTAGTAATGTTATAGCTCATAATAGTTATTGCTGTTTTTTAATTATTGATTTATTTAAAGTGTTCATAACACCATTCTTTGTCTGTAAAACCATTAAAGGTAGATTCAACACCATTGTGAATCTCATTTTGAATCTTGTCACAAATAGATTTATCTTTCATATATATAGCAATTTTTTCATAACAATGATTTTTGGTACTTTGTTGTTGAATTTTATCACAAATAGCCAAGCTTTGTTCTAGAGACAATAAATCAAGTTTCATATTATTATAACAGTCAACATCTCTAAAAAACTGCTCTTGAATCTTATCGCAAATAGATGGATCTTGTTTGGATACAGCTATATATTGATAGCAAATATCTTTTGTGCTGAGATTTGGGTACCTTATTTCTTCCTGCCCATCAATCTTGTCACAGATAGATGGATCTTGTTTTAATGTAGCAATTTCTAAATAACAATAATCTTTTCTTTTTTGATCTTGTATCTTATCGCAAATAGATGAATCTTGCCTAGATCGAGCAACACGCCAATAACAAGAATCTTTTCTTTTTTGATCTTGTATCAACTTACAGATAGAAAAGTTTTGCCTAGACTCAGCAACTTTTAAATAGCAATAATCTTTTCTTTCTTGATCTTGTATTTTATCACAAGTATTCTCATCGTATAATTCAACAATTGAAGCTTTTTTAACACAACGAACGGAAATCTTCAAGTCTGATTCAAAAAGCTGTGGAGATGTAATGTAACCAAAAATCCCCCACCCAGAAAACCCACACCTTGGATCTCCAAATCTAGAAGACGACCAATAGTAATGACCTGATGGACTCGATGGGTAGCAAACATTAGAATCCCAATTGTTTTTAAAATTAAAATTCCCAAAAAGATCCCTACTATCACAAACTACATAAAGATAGTTCTCGGTGTATAAATCCTCTAAAGTAGTAATATCAGGAAGCTCCCAACCTCCTGTTTTTGCATAGACTAAGTCTTGGCATGCACTAACAGCTTCTTCTTGATAATAGCCCCCCGGCAAAGTATAACTCCACATATTTCCTTCATGGTCGCAATAGACTTTATTTCTTCCAATAGTAATTGAAAATCCTTTGTTTCTACTGCAGTCTCCGCTAAGTTTATTCTTGTCCGCTGATGCCCAAAACAATAGTCCACCCATTATAACGAACAAAATAAAAGATATTATAATTGCTTTTTTCATATTTATATTATTAATTATTACAATTTTATTATATCACATGCTTGAACATTCTCCGCCATCAATTAAAAAAGCCTTTCTAATAAAGGCTTTTTAGGTCTGCAGGGCCTAGTGGATGAAGTTCGAACCTATTTTATAGGTTAATCTATATTATCCTTTTATATATTTATGACTACTCTGGAACACAAAGAATATGGCTTGGGGTACCAAAAAAAAGAGCCTCAAGATCAGAAGTCCAAATTTCTCTGTTTGCATATTGATAACAAATATCTCTATTTGTTTTATTCTTTATTTGCTCACAAATATAGTTTTTTTCTTTATTACCAACAAAATAATTATAGTTATTAGTAATAGAAGAAGAATATCTTTCCTCCCTTCCGATTATTCCTACATAACAAAAATCTTTAAGATTTTGATCTTTTATTTTATTACAAAGTTTTATATTTTTTGCAAAACTTGTAGCCCTGAAATCACGACAAGATTCATTAATTTCTAAATAACAATAATCTCTGTATTTTCTTATCGGTATTTGCTCACAAATAGTAAAATCTTCTTGAATTTTTTGAATTTCTTTATGACATTCATCTTTTATATATTCATCTTTAATTCTTTCACATAAAGAGGAGTCGTATTGTGATATGGCCAACTGTTTATTACAATAATCTTTGTTAATTTCTTCTTTTACATTTTTGCAAAGAGATAATGGATTTTCATAAGCTGAAATATTTATCCTAAATTCAATAAGACTAGAAAAACAATACTCTTTTGTAGATTCACTCGGGAGTTTTTCACAAATAGATAGATCTCCTAAGGTAGCTTTGGCAATATCAATATAACAATTGTAATATTGATATTGGTTAATAGATACTTTCTTGCAAAGAGAAAAATCTAGTTTTTTAATGGCTATCCTGAAATAACAATTATCTCTATCTCCCGGTAGTTCTATTTTTTCACAAACAGAGAGATTCATGTTAAGGATGCCAAGTTTTCTATAACATGCACTTTCATAATATCTTTCAAATATCTTATCACAAATAGATAAGTCATTTTTTAGCTCTGCTAAGTCTACATAACACTCGCCCTTATGATCTCGGCCTTTTATTTTATCACAAATAGATAAGTCTTCTTGAAGCTTAGCTAAATGTCTAAAACAATAATCTTTA
>JAAYPA010000071.1 GCA_012520055.1 Mollicutes bacterium | reverse complement strand
AGCATATGCTATTTTATTACTACGCCCAACTCTCCCTCTTAATTGATATAGCTGACTTAAACCATAATTTTGAGCATCAATGATAATTAATGTATTAACATTCCCAATATCGATACCGGTTTCAATAATAGTAGAGCATACTAAGACATCATATTTGTATTCGACGAAGTCTTCAATTATACTCTCTAATTTTGTTTTAGGCATTTGACCATGAGCAAAAGCAATTCTTGCTTCCGGTACTAAAGTACTCAATTTATTTACTCTTGATTCTATATCTTTAACATTATTATATAAAAAATATATTTGTCCTTTTCTGGATAATTCTTTATATATGGCATCTTTTATTAATAAATCATTTTCTTCAATTACATAAGTTTGAACCGGGTAACGATCTTGTGGAGCTGTGTCTAAAATCGATAAATCTTTTAACCCGGACATAGCCATCTTTAAAGTTCTTGGTATTGGGGTTGCAGATAATGTTAAAACATTAACATTTTTCTTCATCATTTTAATCTTTTCTTTATGAGTAACGCCAAAGCGTTGTTCTTCATCAATGATTAATAATCCTAAATTAGTAAATTTAATTTTTTCATTTAATAATCGATGGGTACCAAAAACGATATCTATTTTCCCAGTAGATAAGTCTTTAAAAATTCTTTCGGATTCTTTATTTGAAGTAAATCTGTTGAGTAAAGCAATATTAAGACCATATTCTTTAAATCTATCCAAAGCACTATTATATTGTTGCTTAGATAAAATAGTGGTTGGACATAGATAAGCTACTTGATAGCCATTTAAAATAGTTCTAAACATTCCTCTAAAAGCTACTTCCGTTTTACCGAAACCCACATCACCACATAATAAACGATCCATAGGCATATTGGAAGCCAAATCTTTTAATATTTCATCTATACATCTTGTTTGATCACGTGTTTCTTCATATTGAAAATCAAATTTAAATTTTTCTTCTTCGACAAATGAAAGATAGTTTTGAGTCTTAGAATTTTTTCTTTCAGCATATAACTGCAATAACTCTTGAGAGATATCTTTAATTCTTTTTCTGACCGCCATTTTAGTTTTAGTCCACGTAGATGAACCTAATTTATTGAGTTGTGGTTTTTTGCCATCTTTATCGGCATATTTATAAATAGTACTGATTTTTTCAACAGGAATATATACTTTATCATTTCCGAGATAATTAATTTGAATATAATCTTTTTTAAATCCTTGAGTATTTAATGTTATAACACCGGCATAGATACCTATACCATGGTGTTCATGTACAACATAATCTCCTTTCTGAATATCAGAGAAATCTTTAATTTTTCGACCAATTTTAAAAGAAGATTTATAGGTATCTTTTTTTTCGGTAGTTTCAATATCATTTTCACTAATATATATTGTTTGATTTAAAATAAATCCTTGATTGATTTTTTGTTTTAAAATATTTATTCGATTATTTTCTATGCTACCTATAACAACATTATCTCTAAATAAATGGCTTATTTCATTTATCATTTTATCTTTTGATAGCATAAAAACTACTGTATAGTAATTTAATTTAGATAAAACAAATTCTTTTAATAAATCTAAATTACCATGAAAGTTTTCTATTTCTCTGCATTCTAAAGTAAATGTTTGCTTATTAGGAATACCAAAATCACCAATATTAATTTCATTGGTTATATTAATATCTTCTAATTGAAACATATGTTTTTTATTTAAAGTATTATTATGTTCATTATATTCTAAAATTTCTTCACATAATTGTTTATAAGAATTCATTATTAAGTCTTTTTCGACCATGAACACGGTCGGATTATCCATAAAAGAATACAATGATTCATTATTGCCGGTTACTATCTCCCGATATGGATTAATGATATATTCGTGGATTGAATCAGTTGATAGTTGGGTTTCTTCATCAAAATACTTAATTTTTTCTATTAAATTACCAAAAAATTCGATTCGAATAGGTTTATCACTTTCGAGAGGAAAAATATCTACGATATACCCTCTTATCGAATATTCCCCAGTAGAAGTAACTAATGAGGTTTTGTTATAACCAAATTCTTCTAACAGCAATTCAAAATTTTTACGATTAATATTTTCATTAACTTTAATTTTAGCTAAAGAATTCTGAACCATTTTACGATTTGGAAGAAATCTTAAAAATCCCATTAAATTAGTTACAACTATTGATGGTGTATCTGAACTTATCTTCTTTAATGTTTCTAAACGTTGATTTTTAAATTCCGGTGATATAGCTATAGCAACCGAAGTTAAAAATTCATCCATAGGAAAAAAATATACTTGTTCAGTATATGTTTTTAATTTCTCAAAATATTTTGTTGCTTCAAACAAAGAACTGGTAAGAATAACTAAATTTCTGTTTTTCTCTTGAAAATAATTATATATATATAATATCTTCAGTTCCTCTGTTAAACCAACAATATTTTCAATATCATCAGTTTTAAATAATTCGTAAATATTTTTCATATAACCCTAATTATATTTATTCATTAACTCTTGTGCTGATTTATTATTGATGAAATCAGTAATAATATTATTAAAAGTATTTAAATTATCTGATATACACTTCTTTTCTTCTCTTGATAATTTACTTAAAACATAACTTGCCGCTGCTGTTTGTTGAGAATGAGAAATTCCAATTTTCAATCTTAAAAAATTATTACTTTGTAAATTTTCAATTATAGATTGTACGCCATTATGCCCACCAGAAGAACTTTCTTTCTTTAAACGATAATCAGCTAGATTCAAATCTAAATCATCATGAATTATTAAAATATTCTTTAAATCTATTTTATAATAATCAACAAAATACTTAACTGCTATTCCCGATAAGTTCATATAGGTTATCGGTTTTAAAAATATTATGTCTTTATTTTTATAAAATAAACCATATTTATTCTCGGACCATTTTATGCCTGTTAAGTAATTATCCAGTATATCAAAACCAATATTATGTCTAGTATCGATATATTCTTTACCAGGATTACCTAGTCCCACAATAAGTTTCATATTCTCCTCCTCGTAATAAAAATTATTTCCCGGGAAATAATTTTTATTCATAATTATACAGTTTTACTTTTTACAACCGTTGCAACCTTCTACGATGACTTCTTTAATTTCACCTTTAACATCAATTCTATATGATTTGCCAAGTATATTTACAGAGATAACTGTTCCGACTTTATCTTTATATTTCACACTTTGCCCTACTTCGGGTAGTTTTTTTCGGCATTCTGCATAATGATCATCTTCATAGGCTAAACAACATAATAAACGTCCACAGGCACCATTAATTTTTGATGGATTTAAAGCTATATTTTGATTTTTAGCCATATTAATTGATATTGCTTCCATGTTATTAAGAAAAGTAGAACAACATAAAGCACAACCACATTGGCCTATGCCGCCTATTTCCTTTGATTTATCTCTTACTCCGATTTGATGCAATTCAATTCTGGTTTTAAATTTTCCTGCCAACACTTTTAATAAGTCACGAAAATCGACTCTTTCATCAGCTAAAAAATTGAAAATCAACTGTTTACGATCAAAAGTATAATTGCAATCAATAAAGTGCATATTTAAATTTAAATCATTGGCTGCTTTTTTTGCTTCTTGTAAAGCTTTTTTACTATCTTCTAAATTTTTTAAGAATTCATCTTCATCTTTTTTAGTTGCTTTTCGTAAAACATTTTTTAAAGGTTTGCTTATCTCTCTTTCTTCAACGAAAACAACTTTTCCGTATTGGTCACCTTTTTCAGTTTCCACTACTGCATAATCATTGATATCTAAATCTATGTTATTTTGATAAAAGTGATATACTTTTCCATTATCTTTAAATACAATTCCACATACTTTCATGAATTTTTCACCTCAATGCATAATTTGTCTAATAACAATTCAATATTAACATTACTTTTTAACATGCGCAATACATTCTCTAAAACCAAGATGATATTGGCGATTAATTTTAATTCTTGAAGAGAACATTCTTTTAACACATTATTATAACTATTTATTACCAACTCAAAAAGATTTATTAAATCTGTTCTTTCATATTTTGTATATCTTTTTTTACATTCGATCTCGTTTTGATTATTCATATTATTTAAAAAATCAATTAAAATTGTTGCTTCTTTTTCTAATTCTGTATAATTTTTATCATCTAAGATTTTAAAAATCTGACATCTACTTTTAATGGTAGGCAGAACTTGTGAATTAGTAGCAAGTAATATACCTATTGTTGTAGAATTAGGTTCTTCTAAAAATTTTAATAATTTGTTTGCTGAAGAAATATTCATTTTGTTTGCTTCTTTAATAATATAAATATTGTAATTATCATTTAATGGTTTTAAACTAAATCGTTTTTGAAGATTTGCAATACTTTCACTTTTGATTTCTTTACCATCAGGTTCTATGACGATTAGATTAATATTATTTATATAATCTAAAGTATTTATTAAATTATTTTCATTTAATAATTTAATAACTTTTAAAAATGTTTCTTCTAAATTTTCTGTTTCAATTAAAAAAGCATGAGGGAGCTTGTCCTCAAGTAAACAAATTTTAAAATATTCAAAAAAATTTTCTTTCAAGATACCACCTACTTAGATTAGAAAGAAAAAGGATAAGGCTAAGGTAATTAAGCCAGGAAATCCTAAAATAGACACTATCGAAATAGTTATTAAATTTAATGGTACAAATATATCGAAATTTTTAATAATTAAGTCCAAACTATAAATAATTACTATTGCAAATATTACTTTTTTTACTATTTTTATTATCATATTATCACCTAGTAATAATATGATTGTTTAGCACTTATTATAACAAATCTTTACGATCATCCAGTGCTCTTTCTAAAGTTAAAGCATCCAAATAATCTATTTCAGCTCCCATTGGAATACCATATGATAATCGGCTAATTTTTATTTTTTTATTTTTTAATATTTGGGTAATATACATTGTTGTTGCTTCACCCTCTATAGTTGGTTTTAAAGCGATAATTAACTCTACTTCTTTATCCTTTAAACTATTACACCTCGATATCAAAGAATTAACATTTAAATCATCCGGATTTATACCATCGATTGGAGAAATTAAACCTCCTAAGACATGATAAACACCGTTAAATTTACCAATTTTTTCAAACATAAATACACTTTTATAATCTTCAACTATACATATTAAAGATTGATTACGATAATCGTTAGCACAAATATGACAAATTTTTTCATCAGTTAGGTTTCCACAAATAGAACAGTTTTGTAATATTTTTTTTGTTTTTTGAATAGATTTAGCAAATTTTTCGTTTTCCTCGGTGGAGAAATTTAAAATTGATAAAGCTAATCTTTCAGCTGTTTTTTCACCTATGGTTGGTAATTTTTTAAAATGTTCGATTAATTCTTCTAATGCTTTTGGATATATCATAAATTACATTATTCCACCTAAACCAGATCCATACATACCTAATTTTGATTCAATTTCGTCATCTATTTGCTTTAAAATATTTTTAAATGCTATTGTTGTCATTTCTTCTAAAACTTCTACATCATCACTATCATTGATGAGTTCCTTCTTTATTTTAAATTCTTTAATTTCTCTTTTTCCGGTCATTTTTAAAGAAACAAATTCATTTTGTTCAGTGAATTCTTTATTATCAATTTCTGATTGTTTTTTTTCGATATCCTTTTTTAATTTTTGAGCTTGCGCCATTAAACTTTGCATATTCATTTTATTTTTCCTCCCTTAATTAACTTCGACTAATTCGTCACCGAATATTGATTCTGCACTATTTATAGCTTCATTTTCAAGTATACTTTCCGGTTCGGTAATAAATTCGTATTTTTTGAGTTTTTTATTTTTAATATAATTATTTTTTTCTTCTAACCAGCAATTCTTATCTAAACAAATTACTTTAATTGATATATCAAATTGTTTTTTTAAATTTAAACTTATCTCATTGGATATTGAATTAATCAGAATACTATTAGAATATGATTCAGTTGAAAGTAATACATTAGTAGGTGAAACAACTTCAACCGTAGTATCTTTCAATAATGAACCAAGTTTATATTCTTCTTTTTTAATTAAATTATCAACTAAACATTGCCAGTTCTTAGTAAATTCTCTTTTTAAGTTTAAATTAGCATCTACGAATGAATTATTGATTCTTATATTAATAATTTCATCAGTTATTTGATCTTTTTTTGGTACGGAAATTATTTCCCGGGAAATAATTTTTGTATTCTCTTTTTGTTCTTCTTTTGGTTCTTTTTTTGGTGTTTCTTCTGAAATAATACTGTTTTCATTATTAATTTTAATGTTTTTTAAAAGTATAGCTTTAATTAGTATATATTTATTATTCTTTTGATAACAATTTTCTAAATCTGTTATGAGATTTTCTAACTCCGAACTATTTATTTTATTAATCTTATTCTCTATTAATTGATTTAATAAGTATTCCAACATTTTAGTAATTAATATGTTTGCTTCTACTCCGGAATTTCTAAATGTATCAACTTGTTTGAGTACTTCTATTAATTTATTATTATGATAATTATTAAATAAATCAGTTATTTCTTTATTAGTAATTACCCCATAAGTATTTTTTAACGTTTCTATAGTTATTTTTTCATTTAATTTTGATAATTGATCCAAAATACTTAAAGCATCTCTTAAGCCACCATCGGACATTTTGGCAATTTCATTAATAGCTTCTTCTTCTATAGATATTTTTTCGTTTTGTATTATTTTTTTTAATAAATCAGTAATTATTTCATCGCTTATTCTTTGAAAATCAAATCTTTGACATCTTGATAAAACGGTTATTGGCACTTTTTGAATTTCTGTTGTAGCTAAAATGAAAATAACGTGTTTTGGTGGTTCTTCTAAAGTCTTTAAAAAAGCATTCCAAGCACTTGCCGATAACATATGGACTTCATCTATTATATATATTTTATATTTTGCATAAGACGGTAAAATCTTTATATTTTCACGAATTTCTCTTATTTCATCTACACCGTTATTTGATGCAGCATCTATTTCGATTATATCCGGAGAGTCGTTAAAAGAAAGGCAGAAAGCACACTTTTCACAAGGATTGTTATCAATAAGGTTTTCACAATTTACTGTTTTAGCAAAAATTTTAGCAGTACTTGTCTTTCCTGTTCCTCTGGGGCCCGTAAAAATATAAGCATGTGACAATTTCTTATTCACAATAGAATTTAGTAGAATTTCTTTGATGTTATCTTGTCCTACTAACTTTGAAAAATTTTTGGGTCTGTACTTACGATATAACACTTTGTAGTCCATATTTTCCTCCAAAATTATTATATCATATCTTATTATTTTTTTCGTCTTATTTTCCAAAAATCATTTAATATTTCTAAATATTTTTTTTCGATTTTTTCTGACAATTCATTGTTTATTTTTTTTATTTCGGTTTTGTAATATTGCCTTTTTTCAGGCATGCGATCAATTAAATAAAAAACTTCATTTATTCTGGCTTCCCTTATTACTGATTCACACATTTCACAAGGTTTCATCGTTACATATATCGTACATTTGTTCAATCTCCAAGTTTTTAATTTTTTATTAGCTTTTTTTATAACTTGAATCTCAGCATGATCAGTGGTTAATTCAGTCTTGTTTCTTTTATTATAAGCTTTGGCAATAATTTTATTATCGTACAATAAAATAGCTGCTACTGGCATTTCTTCCTTTTTGGCAGCTTTTAAAGATAATTTATAAAGTTCTTTTAATATTTTATTTTCCATATATTTCTATGTTCCTTTATAAAAAAAGCACACATGCATAGAGGTCAATGTGGCTGCTTTTTTCCAAATCTGACCAGGTTATAACATATGCATTGTGCAAGTAAATAATATCATACCACTTTATATCTTTCAATGTTTCACGTGAAACATTGAAAGAATAATGTTTTAGATAGTTTAACAATAAAAGGAATGTTTCACGTGAAACATTCCTATATTATTATTGATGTTCTTCTTCTAATGTTTCACGTGAAACATTATCTTCTTTGTCGACAACGCTTATAGTTGAAACATATTGTGCTTCCCTTAGATTAATTAATCTAACACCTTGTGTAACTCTTCCTAATTGAGAAATTTGATCAATTGGCATTCTAATAATAATACCTGAATCGGTAATAATCATTAAATCTTTATCTTCTGCTACTTTTTTAAATGATGTTATATTTCCATTTTTCTCAGTAACATTTAATGCTTTGACTCCTTTACTTCCTCGTTTTGTTTTTCTATATTCAGAAACTAAAGTCTTTTTACCATAACCATTTTTAGTTACTATTAAGATATTATCGTTGTCGCTAGCAATTTCAATTCCAATACAATCAGCATTTTCTAGATTGATCCCTCTGACACCGGCAGCGGTTCTACCCATAACTCTTATTTCCTTTTCACTGAATACCACCATTCGACCATTACTTGAAGCCATTAAAACATTTTCTTCTCCAGTAGTTTTTCTAACACCAATTAATTCATCATTAGGTTTTAAACTGATACATATCTTGCCGGTTGTACGGATGTTTTCAAATTCATTAATATTAGTTCTTTTTACTATTCCTCTTTTAGTAGCAAATAAGAAATATTTATATTCGTTTTCAACAGCTAACGGAATTATAGAATTAACAATTTCTTCTTTTTCTAATTGTAATAAATTAACAACAGGAATTCCTTTAGCTTGTCTATTATATTCAGGTATCTCATAACCTTTTAAACGATATACTTTTCCTTTATTAGTAAAGAACATTATGTAATCGTGGGTTGATAAATTAATCAACTGTTCAACAAAATCTTCTTCGTGTGTTGACATTCCTTTGACACCTACACCACCACGATTTTGCGTACGATAAATTTCAGAATTTGTTCTTTTAATATAACCTTTATTAGTTAAAGTAATCATAATATTTTCTTCTGGTATTAAGGACTCATCTTCAATATATTCTATGGCGGTCATATCTATAATAGTTCTTCTTTCGTCACCATATTTATCTTTAATTTCCAACAATTCTTTTTTAATAATTTCTAATACTCTTTCATCACTTGCTAAAATTGCTTTAAATTCTTCTATTTTTATTAGTAATTCAGCTAATTCTGATTCAATTTTATCTTTCTCTAGTCCAGTTAATCTTCTTAGTTTCATTTCCAAAATAGCTTCTGCTTGGACTTCAGATAAACCGAATTTTTCCATTAAACCAGTTTTTGCTTCACTATCTTTTTTAGAAGATTTAATTAATTTAATTACTTCATCTATATAATCAAGAGCTATTTTTAAACCTTCTAAAATGTGAGCATTCTTTTCACATTTATCCAAATCAAAACGTGTACGACGAACAATTACTGATCTTTGGTAGTTAACATAATAATCTAATATTTCTCTTAAACTTAAAGTCTTTGGTCTTCTATCTACAAGCATCAAGAAATTAATACCAAATGAGGTTTGTAGTTGAGTATTTTTATATAAATTATTGAGCAATACATTAGGATTATAGTCTTTCTTAACATCTATAACAATTCGAATACCTTCCAAAGCAGATTCATCTGTTAAATTTGAAATACCCTCTATTTGTTTATCTCTTACCATTTCAGCAATTTTTTTAATAATAGCCGTATAGTTTACTTGATATGGGATTTCTGTAATAATCAATCGATTTTTTCCATCATGTTCTTCAATATCTACTTTTGCTCTGACAGTTATACTTCCTTTTCCTGTTTCAAAAGCTTTTTTAATTCCACTATTACCTAATATAATACCTCCTGTTGGAAAGTCAGGTCCTTTAATGTATTGCATTAATTCAATAACCGATAAGTCTGGATTATCTATGTAGGCAACAGTAGCATCTATAGTTTCACTTAAATTATGAGGTGGAATATTTGTAGCCATACCTACTGCGATTCCCATATTACCGTTCACTAATATATTAGGAAATCTTGATGGTAGAACAACCGGTTCAACAGCTTCACCATCATAATTAGGAATAAAATCAACAGCATCTTTATTGATATCTCTTAACATTTCGTTTGCAATTTTAGATAATCTAGCTTCAGTATAACGGGAAGCAGCCGGACTAGATCCATCCGGAGCTCCAAAAGCACCCTTACCGTCTATTAAAGGATATCGATATGTAAAATCTTGGGCCATTCTGGCCATAGTATCGTAAATAGCAGCATCACCATGAGGATGATATTGTAGTACTTTACCACAACTAGTAGCACTTTTTTTATGCGGTTTATCATAAGTAATTCCTTCCGAATAGAAAGTATATAATAGTCTTCTATGAACCGGTTTTAAACCATCTCGAACGTCGGGAATAGCTCTTGAGACAATTACACTCATTGAATAGTCTAAGAAACATTCCTTGATTTCATTATCAATACTTATATTTACACATTTATCATTTATTATTTCTTCGTTCATATAATTACCTCCTAAATATCTAAGTTGCGAACGCTTAGAGCATTTTCTTCAATAAATTTTCTTCTTGGCGCTACTTCTTCTCCCATTAAGATGGTAAACATTTCATCTGCTAAGATAGCATCTTCAATATTTATTTTTAAAAGTATCCTTTGTTCTATATCCATAGTAGTATTTCTTAGATCAATAGCATCCATTTCACCTAACCCTTTTTGACGATTAATATTTACTTTTGATCTAACTTCTTCCGGTAAGCTATTTATATATTCTTCCTTTTCACGATCATTTAAAACATATTTAGTTGTCTTTCCATGAGATATTTTATATAGAGGTGGTTGAGCTGCATACACATGTCCTTCTTCAATTAACGGACGGAAGAAGCGATATAATAGTGTTAATAACAACGTACGAATATGTGATCCATCGACATCAGCATCGGTCATTAATATAATTTTATTATAACGAAGTTTATTAATATCAAATTCATCACCAATACTTGTACCAAGAGCTGTAATTATACTTCTAATTTCTTCATTACTAAGTATTTTATCTAATCTGGATTTTTCCACATTTAAAATTTTACCTTTAATTGGTAGAATAGCTTGAGTTTGAGGATTTCTTCCTAATTTAGCTGAGCCCATCGCAGAATCTCCCTCAACAATAAATAATTCTCTTTCCAATGGATTTTTACTTGAACAATCAGCTAATTTTCCCCATTGATTAGTAAGATCTAAGCCACCTCTTGTTCTTGATAATTCACGAGCTTTTTTAGCAGCAATTCTGGCACGAGCTGCTTGAATAGCTTTCTCCATAATTTTCTTGGCAACATCCGGATTTTCCATTAAACTTCTTTCAAACCCTTCACCAAAAATATCTGAAGCTACTTTTCTTACCTCACCATTTCCCAATCTTCCTTTTGTTTGGCCTTCAAATTGTGGATCAGGATGTTTACATGAAACAACGATTGTTAACCCTTCTCTGACATCGTCTCCGGTTAATGATTCATCATTTTCCTTTAAAAATTTATATTCTCTTGCATAATTATTAATTATTCTAGTTAAAGCACTTCTTACGCCTTCTTCATGTGTTCCACCATCACCGGTATTAATATTGTTAACAAACGATAAAGTTAAATTGTTATATGTATCATTATATTGTAAGGCTACTTCAATCGTAATATTATCTCTTATTCCTTCAATATAAATTTCATCATGAAGAGGTGTATAATTTCTATTTAAATAATGAACATATTCCTTTAAACCACCATTATATAAAAACTCTTCTTTTTTCTTTTCAATACCACGATCATCACAAAGAATAATTCTTAAACCTTTATTTAAGAAAGCTAGTTCTCTGACTCTGGTTTTTAAAATATCATAATCAAACACAGTTGTTTCTTTAAAAATTTCCGGATCCGGTTTAAAGGTTACCATAGTTCCGGTTCTTTCTTTACTACATTTATCAATAACTTTAAGTGGTTCAACAGATTTTCCACCATTCTCAAAACGAATAAAATATACTTTTTCATCCTGATATACAGTAACTTCTACCCAACTACTTAAAGCATTTACTACTGATGCACCTACACCATGTAGTCCTCCGGAAACTTTATATCCTCCGCCACCGAATTTTCCTCCGGCATGTAGAATGGTATATACCGTTTCAACCGTAGATATACCTGTTTTATGATGGATTCCGGTAGGAATTCCTCTTCCGTCATCTTTTATAGTAACAGAATTATCTTCATTAATTATGATTTCAATATCATCACAATAACCAGCTAACGCCTCATCAATGGCATTATCAACAATTTCCCATACTAAATGATGTAATCCTCTACTGCTGGTTGTGCCAATATACATTCCTGGTCTTCTACGAACCGCTTCTAATCCTTCTAATACTTGAATATCGTTTTCATTATAGTGTTGTGTTTCTTTATTCATAGTCTTTCACCTCAATTTTTTTGTCTTTCAATTTAAACACACGGCAGTTTTTTAAGATTTTTTCATCAATATTATCTAAATCAGTGGTAGTAATAAATAATTGGATACTTTTTTTTAAGAATTTAATTATTTTATTAATTTTTTGATTATCAAGTTCACTGAATAAATCATCTAAAATAAGAATAGGCATCGTTTTTGCTTGATAATAAAATATATTTATCTCTGCTAATTTAAAAGAAATTACCGCATTTTTTTGTTCTCCTTCTGATAAATAATCTTTAGCCATTTTATTCTTATAATAAAAAATAAAATCATCTAGATGTATTCCAATGTTGGTTTTACCATAATTTAAATCTTTTTTATACATTTGATTATATTTCTTAATCAAGTCTTCTTTAGTTAAATCATTGTATTCTGAAATGTATTTTAAATAAAGACCTTCTTTTTTAGTAATTTTTTTAAAATTATCATTTAAATATTTATTTATTTCATCAATATAATTTTTTCTTAAAACATTAATTTTTAAGCCTAATTCAATTAATTTACCGGTTAATATATCTAAATATTCTTTAGGAATCATACTGTTAGTGAGCATCGATTTTAAATAAGTATTTCTTTGTTTTAATACTTTATTATAATCAGATAAAAGTTTTAAATATTCATTATCTAGTTGAGATATTTCCATGTTAATAAGTTTGCGATGCATACTCGGATTAGCTTTAATAAGTTTTAAATCTTCTTGATTAAACATAATAACGTTTATTTTTGAGATATAATCGCTTATTTTATTAATTTGTTTGGAATCAATAAATACTTTTTTACCATTTTTTTCAATCACTATTTTATATTCTTTTTTACTGTTATGATAGATGTCTCCTTTGATAGTACTAAATTCTTTATCAATATTTACAAGTACATTATCATCAAAAGTCCTAAATGATTTGGTTATAGCCAGGTAATAAATTGCTTCTACTATATTTGTTTTCCCCATTCCATTATTACCGATAATAATATTTTTATATTTAGAAAAATTAAATTCTTCGGATATAAAATTACGATAATTAATTAGTTTCAATTTTAGAATTTGCATTTTAAACCCTCTTTTAAGCCAAAATCATAATAAAATAGGTATACCAGTACACCTATACCTATTTAAATTATATCATAATTAATATTGTTTTGAAAGGAAATTATTGCTTTTTAAGTCTTTTTCGAATAGCTGATTCTAAAAAAGAAGCTTTTAATATTTGATTACGGATAATATTTTCTGAAATTGATAATTCTACTACTTCTTTATTCATAAATTCTAGAATAATTTTATTTTCTTTTTCATAATATCGATTTAAATTATTTAGACTAATCCAACCACATTCTTTTAATCTTGGTGAATTTGTCGGAAAGAAAATCATATTATTTTCTTCAGAAATTATAATAGGTACTTTATAAGTAATCCCAGTTAGTGTGGAAGATCCTTTTTGTCTTCCTTCAAAAGTACTACCATAATAACGACAACTTTCATCCATTATTTTATTTACAGATTTTTCTAAAATATAGCAATCTTTATCTTCATATATTACTGATTTATTTTTATCATATGGTAAAATTGCTAAAGTTTTTTCATTAATTTCATAATCTTTCAACCTAATCACCCCCTGACTTAGGTCTTCTTATATCATTTAGAATTGTCAAAAAATGTTGATAATTAGCAAATTACTCACAAAAAATAAAAAAAATGAGAATATTCTCATTTTTAATATGTTTTTATTGGTAATATTAATTGAATTAATGATTCGTCTTTAGCTGATTTTAAAACAATTGGTTTAACATCAGTATTTAATAATATTAATAAATCTTCTTCTTCAAAAGTTTTTAAAGCTTCTAACATATATTTAGAACTGAATGAAATTGAAATATTATCTGAACTATTTTTATTAATAGAAATAGTTTCTTCTACTTTACCTATTTCACTAGCATATGATGTAATTAATAATTCATTATCTTTAGTATCCATTTTAACAATATTTTTATCTTTATTTTGAGTAAGTAAAGCAGCACGATCTATCGCTCCATAAAAATTATTTAAAGATGTGGTAAGAATAATTCCAAAATCTGATGGAATTAAATTAGAAGTATTAGGATAAGAACCACTTAATAAATTTGATTGAAAAATATAATTTCGATATTTAAATAAAATTTTGTTAGTAAATGGATGGATTTCCACATTTTCTTCATCATTTAATAATTTGTCTAATTCATTAATATTTTTTCCAGGTATAACAACATTATAACTTTCATAAGTATCCGGAAGAATTAAAGTTTTCTTAGCTAAACGATATGAATCAGTTGCAACACATTCTAAACTATTACCAATTATTTTAAAATTAATTCCGGTAAGTAATGGTCTTGATTCTTGAGTAGATACTGCAAAAATAGTTTGATTAATTACTTTTTTTAAATCTTTACTTGGAATAACTATTGGTTTTTTAATTTCTTCTAAAGTAATATTAGGATAATCCTCTGGATTTAAGCAATTTAAATTATAAATAGTATTTTCTGTACTGATAATTATTTTTAATCCATCAATTACTTCAATATTTATATCAGTATTTGGTAATTTTCTTATAATATCTAATAAATATTTACTTTGAATAATAATGTTTCCGGTTTTTTCAATATTT
>JAAYPA010000130.1 GCA_012520055.1 Mollicutes bacterium | reverse complement strand
TGGCGTTTGGGATGACGCAAACATATCGAGCAATGCCCGGGTCCGGTTTTATGCCGTGGCGAATCGGTTGGATTCCGATGGCGATGGG
The DNA here is from genome assembly GCA_012520055.1 of Mollicutes bacterium. Lineage (GTDB taxonomy): Bacteria > Bacillota_I > Bacilli_A > RF39 > UBA660 > DUUS01. Next base: position 4,241 of record JAAYPA010000130.1, on the reverse strand, counting down.
CTGACCGATGGCGCAGAAATCTTCATTCACCGCACCAACCCCGGAAATCCCGACACCGACGGCGACGGGTGGAGCGATGCGGAGGAATTGGCCGAGGAAACCGATCCGCTCGACAGGTTCAGCGCTACCACGCTGGCGCGGGGCGTAGTGTTGAATGAAGTGCTTTACGACGCGGCGGGGACGGATTTGGGCAAGGAATGGATCGAACTGTATTCCGCCGGGCGCTATCCCGTGGATGTCGGCGGCTTCGTCGTTCAGGTTGCCGATACGGCATTTTCCAATGCCTATGTGTTCCCGTCCAATACTTGGATTGAGCCGGGCCGGTTTCTGCTGCTGGGCGGCTCGCTGGTGACGAATCGCGATCTGGAAGTGGATTTCACCATGCCCAATCGCTTCACCAACGACGCAACGGCGGCGGTTCGGCTTGCGGCGGAAGTGGGCACGAATACGGTTGTGGCCGATTGCCTGATGTATGGCGGCAATGTCGCCAACTTCAATCCGAACGGTTTGGACACAACCGGCTGGATCAGCACCAATGCCCGTTCGGCGGGGTCGGGCAACAGCCTTATCCGGCTGTTCTCCGGGCATGATACCGACCAAGTGCTGGACTGGAAGTGGCAGAGCGCGCCGGTGCCCGGTTCTTCCGACGACATTCCCGACTCGGACGGCGACGGCCTGACCGATCAGGAAGAACTGACGGGCAGTCAAAATCCATACGGCACGCCTACGGACCGCCACAAGGCCGACAGCGATGGGGATGGGTTGTCCGATTTTTACGAGTGTCTCACTTCCGAGACGAATCCCAACACATGGGCGACGGATGGCGACATTTTCCCTTGGCCGCCGCCGTCGGGCGGGGTTTCGAATTGGTGGGGCAGCGATTCCTACGAACTCGCCAACGGCTGGAATCCTCAGGTTTTCGACGAGAATACCAACGGAATCCCCGACAGTTGGGAAATGGCGTTTCCGGGCACCAATCTCTATGCCGATGCGGACAATGACGGCATTTCCAACTATGACGAACTGTTGCAGAACAGCGATCCAAACAGTTCTGACTCCACCACGGCCCAGCCGTTTGTCCTAAGATATGAATCGTCGATTCCGGGCTGGTCAAACGACGGCATGCAGGATGTGGGCTTGAAAGGCTGGGTGAATGTTTATTTCGAGCAATTGAAAACATCCGTTGGGCTTTGTGTCATGGTTACCTAAGGCATGACGCAAGAGCAATTCAAGGTGGAATGGCATGACACCACGCAAGAAGGCAGTCCGTTTTGGGTAAACGAGCAGCAAGTCCTGCTTGGCGCTTCCGTTGAGGTAGGATCACGCCCCTATCTGCACATAGAAGACTTGGGCATGCATCCTGAATATACCAATACTTTAGGCGGCGAGTATTTGGTGCAGGCCGCTGCCGCCCGGCTGGTGGCCGACCACAATCGCGACCGCACCCTTGACGCGGCGGACGGCAACTACCCCGGCCCTTTCCGCTTCTGGATCAACGACGACAACGATGATGGCGCTATAGCGAGCGGCAGCAGCGATATCCCCGGAGTAGGTAGCGGCAATGCGAGCGACACCGCTATTAATGGGCATTGCGATCTTGAAGACTTCTTCCCGCTTTGGCTGGATATTGGCTCTGTGCTTGGTCTGTTGGATAGTCACGGATTTACCGTTTCTCTCCAATACGAGCCCGGCGGAATTGGGTTTGTCTACACCGAACTCGCCCCCGAACAGGCTTGCAGCTACTTGACCAATGCCGCTGCGGCGACAGCGGCATTGAGTGAAACCGTTAACCTCATCGACGGATTCGGGACGGGCCATCCGCTGGACGAGGCGTTTCTATCCAGTATCCAGCAAGACGGCCATGGGGTTCTCCTGGTGGAAGGCCGATATGCCAGCGATCCGCCGCTGCAACTCAACATTCTGGATCCTAATGGCGAGATATTCTGCACTGCGGAAATGCCGCTGCAAATGTCGGGGGTGGAAGACTTCTACCGTTGGATCAACCTAAGACCCGGCCAGCAAGCGGACAGTCGGACGGGTGAACCGGCCAACAATCCTGACTTGTTCTCAAACGGCAAGAATGTCTTTTTCCTGCATGGTTTCAATGTAGATGCCGATGCCTCACGGGGCTGGAATGCAGAGGTTTTCAAAAGACTGTATTGGTCGGGTTCAAAGGCCAAGTTTTGGGGAATGACCTGGGAGGGCGATGTCGGCCTCATCAATGCGCTATGCTATCAGGAAGATGTGGCGAATGCGCTGTTGGTTGCTTCCAACTTCTACGCGCAGGTAAGCGGCATCAGCGGCGACAAGATCGTCCTGGCGCATAGCCTTGGCAATATGGTTGTGTCCGGTGCGATCCAGGATTACGGATTATCGGTCAACAAGTATTTCATGCTTAACGCGGCCGTGGCTTCGGAGTGCTACGACCCGACCGCATTCAATGACGCCACCAATGGCAACTACATGGTCAATGAAGCCTGGGAGGGATACAGCAACAAGACCTGGACTGCGAAATGGAGCGAGCTGTTTTCCGAGCCGGATGACCGCGAGAAATTGACTTGGAAAGATCGCTTCCCGAATGTTGTTTCCGTAGCTTACAATTACCACTCAACCGGCGATGAGATATTCGAGATATATACCAATGGCACACCCTCAGCCTTCGCTGGTGGCCTGATCCCATTCCATGTTGAACGCTATGCTTGGCAGAAGCAGGAAATGTTTAAAGGCAGGACCGTGCTGGGTGTTCCTGTTCTCGGCGGCACATCCTGGGCCGGATGGGGATTCAGCGGCGGATACACCCTGGCGCAGGCCAACGCGGCCAGCGATGCGCAGCTCCGCACGAACGCGGTGTTTTGTCATGAGCCGTCGACAATGTTTTCCTCGAACATCACCGTGCAAACTGTCAACAACATCCTCGCCCAAGGTATTCCTGCCCTTTCTCATGCAGCGGGCATCAATGAAATTGAGGGCGCTGTACAAAACTACGATGCCAACGCCAACAAACCAAACGGTTGGGGACGAAGCACCGCTCCCTATTTTGGTCGTTGGCTCCACAGCGATTTAAAAGATATGTCCTATTTCTATACCTACGAATTATTCAACCAACTCGTCTCGCAAGGAGGTCTGCAATGAACCGTGTTTCCGCTACAACAATTGTATTTTTCTCCGGCTGGCTTTTTTGTGGATGTATTTATGCGGAGTTCCCGGAAGTTGAGAACGCTCGTCAGCATGGGGCACAGGGTCGAGTGACACTTCGCGTTACGGATTCCACCGGCTTTCCGGTTGATAATGCCGAAGTGAGCGTTGCATTTTGGGGTTCTGATTCATTGCCCGATGTTGTCGCTCATAAAGGAAATACTGATACCAACGGATTGTTTGTAGCCGCCGGCATAACGATCCATAACATGAATTATGAGATAAAGAAGGCGGACCACTACACGACACAGGGTCAATACTGGTTTCATCGCCGGGGCGAAAACTGTGTTCAAAACGGGCGTTGGCAGCCGTGGAATCTTACAAATACGGTTGTGTTAAAAGAACACCGTAACCCTATCCCTATGTATGCCAAGAGAGTTGATATTTCCATCCCAGTTCTGGATGAGGCGATTGGATTCGACTTGGAAAAAGGCGATTGGGTCGCGCCACATGGCCACGGGAGCCATGCCGATCTGATCTTTACATATAATGGCGCATACGATGGTCCTCAGGTGTTTTCAAAGCGTCTTTGCCTTGCATTTAATAATAACAAAGACGGCTTACGCCCTTTCCCCCTTGATAAGGCGAGCGAGTTGATGTCCATGTATTCTGCGCCGGACGATGACTATGCGACCTCGCTTGTTCTGGAGCGCGAACGAACCAGAACTCAAATTATAAAAAGTAAAGAATTTGAGGCAGACAGATATTTGATTATCAGAGTTCGTACTGTCACGGACAAGGAGGGCAATATTATTAGTGCAAATTATGGAAAAATCTATGGCCCTATTAATTACGGTCGCATGGGTGACGCGCATCGGTTAATATTCGATTATTACCTTAACCCTACGCCCAACGACCGAAATATAGAATTTAACCCAGAGAAGAATCTTCATGCGAATCCCGGCAAGCTACAAATATATATGCCATAGTGTCGTCAGTACGGGCTTGGTTGATTGTTCAGTATTATCTGAGCTTGGTTGCCAGATTGAAAATGAAGAGTGCGCGCGTGCCGAGGCCGCCCCGTTTCGGGGCGCGGAACCTTGCGG
>JAAYPA010000070.1 GCA_012520055.1 Mollicutes bacterium | reverse complement strand
TGGTGCCTCCGGTCGGACTCGAACCGACATGGTATTGCTACCACTGGATTTTGAGTCCAGCGCGTCTACCAATTCCACCACGGAGGCAAAACACAAGACTATTGTAGCATAAAATTAAATAGTCTCAAAGTATTTTATTCATTATTTTCTTTATAAATAGATGTGAATAAATCTATTTCTTCCCCACTATTAGTAATGTCATCAAATTTAGGCAAATCATTAATTGTAGCTAAACCAAAATAATCTAAAAACTCTCTGGTAGTTCGGTAAAGATTAGGTCTTCCCGGTAAATTACTTTTACCATCTTCTTTGATTAAACCTTTAGCGACTAATTTACGAATAATATTACTACAAGTTACACCCCTCAACTCTTCAATTTCCAATCTTGTTATTGGGGCATTATAAGCTATAATAGCTAAAGTTTCCAAAGCCGCATTACTTAAAGTATTGGTTTCCGGATTTTCCACTAATTTCTGATAATACTCTTTATGTTCTTTTTTAGTTGTTAGTTTGAATGTATCACCTAAAAAGGTAACTCTTAGTCCTCTATCATCATTTTCATATGATTCTCTTAAGTCCTTAAGTAAACTTTTGGCCTCTGTTTCATTAATATTCATTATTTCACAAAGAGCATTTAAAGTTATCCCTTCATCTCCTACAACAAATAAAATACCTTCTAAAACTCCTAATAATTTCATTTTTGATCACAGCTCTCTATATAAATGTCACTAAAATTATTTTGTTGTATAATTTTAATATCATTATTCTTAGCCATATTTAAAATAGCTAAAAAGGTTACTATCACATAAGGTTTAGAAATATCATCAAATAATTCTAAAAACTTAATTTTCCCCTTTTTATCTTTTAATGTTTTTTTAATATTAACTATTCTTTCTTCAACACTAAGTTCTTTTTTAGTAATTCTAGTATCTACCGGTTCACTTAACTTTTGTCTTTTTAAGAAAGACTCAAAGGCATTTAGTAAATCTTCTAAACCCACATTACTATTAATTAATTTTCTTTCTTGATATTCTTCTAAATAACTTGGAATTTTTGTATATACTTCTTTTCTTTTTTCTTCTAACTCTTTAAAATTTTTAGTAATATCTTTGATTTTTTGATATTCAAGTAATCTTCTACTTAACTCATCCGGATTATTAAATTCATATTCATCTTCTTCGGTTTCTTCATTTTTATTGAGTAATAATTTACTTTTTAAATGAACAAGTTCACTGGCCATTACTAAATATTCACTGGAAGCATCAATTGATAATCCATCATTATTATTTATAAAATTTAAATATTCTTTGGTAATCAATGCTATATCAATATTATATAAATCCATTTTACTAGCTTTTACTAAATGAAGAAGTAAATCAAGAGGTCCTTCAAAATCTTTTATTGTAAATGTTAATTGCATTTGAACCCTTGTACTTTCATATCATAATTTATTATTTTGGCCGGTTTATCTAAATTATAATAATAAATATTGTCTGCCATGCCCAAATCAGTTTTATTCATGACACTTAAATCTATTTTAGCAGTAAATAGAAATCCTTGATCATTTTCTTCGGTTTTCGCAGAATCACTTTTTAAATTATTGATTAAAGCTGATTTTTGAGAATATTTTTGAAATTCTTCTAAATAAATATCTATTTGACTGATATCTTTATATTCATAATAATGATTAATGTATTTTAAAAGATGATTTTCAAATATATATTCAAATTTATTTTTAGAATCAATACAAGTTATGGAAGCTAATCCCGATTCATCGGAATTAAGAATTAATTCTTCATAATTTTCATCTTTTAATTCAATAATCTTACCATAATAATTAATATTTTTATTGAAATTAAAATTATTAAAAGTAAAACTTTGATAATTATTTTCAGTAGTTAGATTACCGGTTAATTTAATTCTTTCCATCAAATTTTTAGCTGAGCCATATATTTCTAAATAATAATTTCCATCATTTAAATCTAGGCTACTAGTTCTTACTTTTAAATTGTAACTGATTGTTTTATTATCTAAAGTAATATTTGATAATAAAATTGTGCGGTAATAAATCGTAGTTTCTTCATTTAAAATATGTAAATCTTCCTCATTAGGAATAATTGGGTTGTAATTTGGCTCCGGTGTTTTAAAATATTTATAATATAATGCTCCTAAAAAAGTATTGGGATCATTAACATAACTTTGAATATAAGGAAGAGCAAATGTTGTACCAATAATAAGAGCAAGTACAACAAAAACAAAAATCGGTTTACTGGATTTTTCTTTTCTTAATGTTCCTAAAACAATTGGTTCATTAGAATTATTGTCCATATCCTACTCTCCACTTTCTCTTAAGATTATATCAAATAATTATCATTAATTAAAGTAATAATTTAATTTCTTTTTCTAAAAAAGCAGCTGACTTTATAATGTCTTGTTCATTAAACGGATTATTCAGATTAGCTAATTGAATTATTTCTTTCAAGGATTTTGATTCGCCTAATAAACATAATTTTATAAAGTCATGCCAAATTTCCATTTCATTATCTTTAACTTTTTTATAAAATGACAAACTGATAATATCAACTAAAGCATAATTGATACAATAAAAAGGAGTATCTATATTATTAGAATTTGGTTTTTATCTTTATATATTGAATATTCTCTACATTGGTGATATCGTGACTGTTTTTAAGTTCTTCAATTAAATATTCAATCTTTTTAATTAAATTTATAATTTCGGATTTATTGAATTTGATTTCTTTTAATTCGTTATACTTCTTAAATACTCTAATTTCATTATAACAAAAAAATAAAAGCTAGGCTTTTATTTTTCCGTTTAAGCTAAAGCTTTTAGCTTCAGTTATTTCAACATCTATAATTTGACCGATAGAATCATGAGAAGCTTCGATGTTCACCAGTTTCATATTTTCAGTATATCCACAAACTTTTGAAGTATCTTTGTCACTTAGTCCGATGACTAAAACCTTTTGAACTGTACCTACTAATTTCAAATTACTTTCTTTAGAGTATTTATTAATCACTTTATTCAATCTTTGCAAACGATTTTTCTTTTCTTCTTCAGTCAATTCGTTTTTCATCTTAGCTGCTGGTGTTCCTTCTCTGGGTGAAAATATAAAAGTATAGGCCCCATCAAATTTACAATAATTTGCTAAATCTAAAGTTTCTTCAAAATCTTCTTCGGTTTCTCCCGGGAAAGCTACAATAATATCAGTTGAGATACTCACATTTTTAATCTTATCTTTAATCTTATCAAATAATTTCAAATAGTCTTCTTTAGTATAATTACGATTCATTAATTTTAAAACTCTATTTGATCCGGCTTGAATCGGCAAATGAATATAAGGCATAATATTTGAATACTTAGCTATTACATCAATCACATCATCAGTAAAATCCCATGGATGAGAAGTTACAAATCGGATTCTCGGAATTCCGGTTAAACTAACCTTCTCTAAAAGCTCACTGAAAGTAATTTCCCCTTCTAAATCTTTTCCATAAGCATTAACATTTTGACCAAGTAAAGTAACTTCTTGATATCCTTCTTTAATTAAATCATTAATTTCTTTTAAAATATCTGCACTTCTTCGGCTTCTTTGTTTACCTCTAGTATAAGGAACAATACAGTATGAACAAAATTTATCACAACCATACATAATATTAACCCATGCCGTAATTTTGGAATCTCTTTTATATTGATGATTAAATTCTATTACATTTCCTTCAATACTGTAAACATTAATACTTTGGTTTCCGGCATAATTTTGTAAAATTACCGGTAATTCATTAATATTATGAGTACCAAATACAATATCAATAAACGGATATTTTTCTTTAATATTCTCTGCTACTTTTTCTTCTTGAGCCATACAGCCACATAAACCTAAAATTAAATTAGGATTTTTCTTTTTTAAATTTTTACATCTACCAAGAAAACCAAATACTTTATCATGAACATTTTCTCTAATGGCACAAGTATTTAAAATAATTAAATCACTTTCCATATAATTTTCAGTTTTGGTATATCCCAAAGCTTCTAATATCGCACTTATTTCTTCGGTATCATGCACATTCATTTGACAACCATAGGTTCTAATATAATATTTTAAATTATTATATTCTCTATGAATATTTCTTTTTTCATATATATAATTAGGCTCTTTTTTAGTTCTTTTGGCAGCTTCTTTCATATTTGGTAATTTCATAATAATCACTTCCGTTATGCAATTATAACATATTACTTTAAAAAATAAAATTGATTTTCAACCTGTACATTGTGGCAATAAAAATATATAATATAAAAGAGGAAGGAAGAAATAAAAATGCATTTAGTCTTTAAAAACGTAAATAAAACTTACATCAAGAAAAAAGTAGTAGATAATGTTTCATTTGAATTAACTAAACCAAGTATCTTTGGATTATTAGGTACTAATGGTGCCGGAAAAACCACTTGCATTAGAATGATGCTTGGTATTATTAAAAAGGATTCCGGAGAAATAACTTTAGACGGCAAATCTATAACCAGAAAAGATATTAATTTTGGCTATATGCCAGAAGAAAGAGGATTATATCCTAAAATAACTATATATAATCAATTAATGTTCTTTTCTGAAATTAAAGGTATAAATCGTAAAGATGCTGATAAATCAATAAAATACTGGTTAAAGAAACTTGATATGATGGAATATATCAACATGAATGCCGAAAAATTATCTAAAGGTAATCAGCAAAAAATCCAATTTATATTAGCGGTGATGAATGAACCTGATTTAATTGTTTTAGATGAACCATTTAGCGGTTTAGATCCCGTTAATACGGAACTGTTAAAAAATATTGTTTTAGAATTAACTAAACAAGGAAAATACATTATAATGTCAAGTCATCAGATGGCTCAAATTGAGGAATTTTGTAGTGATATCTTAATTCTTAATAAAGGTAAATGTATCTTACAAGGTAATTTGAAAGAAATTAAAGATAGTTATGAAGCAAATAAAGTAGAAATTATAACTCATGAAAATATTGAAAAACATTTAAAAGAATTAAATTTAAAAGCGTATCAAAATGTTAATAACAACTATTTAATTAACATTAAATCAGAAGATGAGGGATACAAACTATTCGATTTATTGACTAAAAACAAAGTTAGAATCACTAAGTTTGAATTAAAAAAACCTAGTTTACATGATATCTTTATAGAAAAGGCAGGTAAATAAAATGAAAGATGCATTAATAGTTGCTCGTTTTACGGCGATTGAAGCAGTTAAGAAAAAATCATTTAAGATTACTTTAGCTATTATCTTATTAGGAATAATTATAGCCTTTAATATTCCCAATATAATAAAGTTGTTTAAAGATAATGATTCTAATAAAAATGATACTATTTTAGTGATTGATCAGAAAGATATTTATAAAGGTCTTTTAGAAAATCTTAATAGTATGGAACTAGGTTACAAATTTGAAATTACTAAAGATTCTAAAACTAGTAATGAGATTAAAGACTTATTAGAAAAAGACGAAATAGAAGCTGCCATTGATATTACAGAAGAAACTGATGGTATCAAGCTTAACTATTTAACAGAAAGCATTGGTTTCGGTAGTGTTCTAGTAGATGAGTCAATTTTTACCGAATTATACAAAGTCGTTAAATTAGGAGAATTAGGTTTATCTGAAAAAGATATTGCTTATGTAAATGCTCCTTTACTATTTGAAATAACCGAACTAGGTGAAGGAGGATCTATTAATCTTTTAGGTGTAGCCATGGGATTATGTATGGTTTTATTCTTTGCTATCTTCTATTGTGCAAATCAAGTATCTGCATCAATAACTCAAGAAAAAACTTCGAAGATAATAGATACTCTAATAACATCAGTATCTCCTAGATCTATTGTTGTAGGTAAAACTTTAGGAATCGGTCTTGTTGGTTTAATGGAGGTTGTTGCTGTCATTACGACTGCCTTTGTTTCATATAAACTATTCTTTCCGAAAGATATTTTAACGGGAATTATCGATTTATCTAATGTTACTTTTGGATTTGTTTTAATATCAATAATTTACTTTATTTTAGGATATACCTTATATGCATTTATTTATGCATTATGTGGTTCATTAATTAGTAAACCAGAAGATCTTGGACAAGCAAGCGGATTAATTTCTATAGTTGCTTTAATCGGATTTTATTTAGCATATTTTTCAATGATGAATCCAGCAAGCAGTTTAAATAAATTAGCTTCTCTACTTCCAATATCTTCACCATTTAGTGTACCAGCCCGTTTTATTACCAGAGCAATAAGTATAGAAATTTTACTTATTTCAATTATTATCTTAATTTTGAGTATTGCTTTAATCGCTTACTGTGCTATTAAGATTTACTCTTCAGCAATTTTAAACTATGGAACTAAAGTTGATTTAAAGACGATGATTGAAATGTTTAAACAAAAAGATAATTAAAAGCGTTTTATAACGTTTTTAATTTGAACTAAAATAGCGTATAATAATGTTAGTGAGGTAATAAAAATGAATCATTTTATCGGAATTAAAGGCTCAGGAATGAGTGCCTTAGCTCAAATTATGAAAACATTAGGTTATGAAGTACAAGGAAGCGATATAGATAAATCTTTTTTTACCGAAAAAGGATTAATCGAAAAAAATATTCCTTTTTATATTTATGATGAAAATAATATTAATAATGGTATGAATATTGTAGTTGGTAATGCAATTAAGGATGATAATCCGGAACTTATCAAAGCCAAAAAATTAAATTTAAAAATATATACTTATCAAGAAATGATTGGAAAATTAATAAAAAATTATAAGTCAATAGCCGTAAGTGGATGTCATGGTAAAACTACTACAACCGGGTTAATGGCGCATATTTTAAATAATACGGTAGGCTGTAATTATTTAATCGGAGACGGTACCGGAAGTGCCGAACCAAACAATAAATTATTTGTATTTGAGGCTTGTGAATATCAAAGACATTTTTTAAGTTATTATCCTTATTATATAATTATAACTAACATTGAACTTGATCATGTTGATTATTATAAAGACTTAGAAGATATTAAATCTGCTTATGGGAAATTTGCAGAGCAAGGTAAACAAATTATTGCTTGGGGTGATGATCCAAACATTCGTAGTTTAAATTTACGAAATACGATATACTACGGATTAAATGAAAACAATGACATTGTAGCAAAAAATATTAAATATAATCTTAACGGCATAAATTTTGAAGTTTATATTAATAAGGAATTTTATGCTGAGTTTAACTTGCCTTTCTTTGGAAATCATATGTTATTAAATAGTCTTGCTGCTATTACAATATGTTATTTAGAAAACATTTCTAAAGAGGACATTCAAAAACATATAGTAACATATCCCGGAGTAAATAGAAGATTCTCAGAAGAAAAAATTGGTAATACTATCATAATTGATGATTATGCTCATCATCCAACCGAAATTAAAGCAACAATTGCTGCTGCTAAACAAAAATATCCAGATAAAAAATTAATTGTTATTTTTCAGCCCCACACATTTACAAGAACTATAGAATTAAAAAATGAATTTATAAATGAACTAAAACAAGCTAATAAAACATATATTTTAGATATTCATCCAGCTAGAGAAAAACAAGAAGATTATCCAGAGGTGACTGCTAAGATTTTAATTAATAATATTCCTGAAGCTGAACATTTAACAAGTGAAGATATATCTAAACTTGTTAAATATCAAAATGAAGTTTTCTTATTTTTAGGAGCTAATGATTTAAGACCATTAGAAAACAATTTTAAAAATTATTTAAACTAAAAAATCGATAATTACATATCGATTTTTACATTTATTACTGTCAACCCATGAGTATCAATCAATTTATTTTGATAACTCATAGCCAACATCAGTAAGATAAGGAGGAGATAAAAGACCAATATCCCATAATAATTTTTAATAATTCTTGTAATCATATTTCTCCACTTCCTTCCTTACATTAACATCTTAGCACGAACAAATATTCGTGTCAATACAAAAACGAAACATTTGTTTGACTTTTGACATAAATTATGTTAACATTATTTTAGGATGTGATAAAAATCGTGCAAAGCCTAACCAGGAAGCAAAAAGAAGTGTTGACATTTATTAAAAAATATATAGTTGAAAATGGCTATCCTCCATCAGTTAGAGAAATCTGTAATGGATTAGATTTAAGTAGTCCAGCGACTGTTCATACGCATTTAAAACAATTAGAAATAAAAGGAGCCATTACTAAAGCTGTTTCTAAGTTTAGAACTATCGAAGTAGTTGGCGAAAATGAATATGCACCTAAGGACGAAGAAATTGTAAAAGTTCCTTTATTAGGAAAAATAACTGCAGGATCACCAATTGAAGCAATAGAAAATCCAGATGAATTTTTTACCTTACCAGCTAGTTTAATTCCAAATCGAGAAACAATATTTACTTTAAAAGTTGAAGGTGAAAGTATGATTAATGCTGGAATATTTGATGGTGATATTGTTATTGTGCAAAAGCAAAAAATAGCTCGTAATGGTGATATCGTAGTAGCTATGAATGATAATAATGAAGTAACTTTAAAAACTTTTTATAAAGAAAAAGATTATATTAGATTGCAACCAGAAAATGATTACATGGAACCAATTATCTTAACTAATGCAACTATTTTAGGTAAAGCAATTGGATTATATCGTAAATTTTAAAAAAAATAAGTTAAAACTTATTTTTTTTATGGACTTAACTATTTATTTTATTTTTAGCGTAACGTTACTTTTATTATACCTCTACTTGATATGGATTAGTGCTAGTTCCTTCTCCACTTACCTGAGTAGTGGAAATTAAAGAAATAGCCGGGCGAAGGCCTAAATTAAACTTTACGCCAAGATTGCGGTTAAGAAAACCTGATGTAGGACTCATAAGAAAAACAAAAGCGATGTTTGATGAAGTATAATAATATGGTGATAAAGTCCACCATGAGGTATCTTTAGTATTTTCGTTAATATAAAAAGTACTATTTTCAACCGCAAACATTCCTCCAGCATACACAATTTCATCGGCTGTTAATAAACCTATTTTATAGGTTAAATCTCCATTTCCATAATTTATATCATCTACAGTAAAACTTGATAATTTTCCGCCGTTTGAATCATTTGGACAAATTAATGTTGGGGTGGCATTGGTTGCTTGTAATCCATTTGCATATATTCTTCCACTAGCGCTATATCCTGTACGATTACTTCCATATCCTAATATTGTTCCATAAGGATATTTTGTATCAACACTTTTATCATTACACCAAATAGTGTCAGCTAAATGATTTTCATATGACACCAAATTATTTAAATACCATGTTTCTAAATTATTTAAAATGGTACTTTTATTATTATTTGTGTGTTCATTTTCATAGTTTTCAGAACCCGCTGTTCCGTACATAAAACCAATATAAGCATTTGAGTTTTCTAACTCATTAAAGTATGATTTATATGTTGCTTCATTGTATCTTGCAAAAGCATAAGAATTACCTATTCCACTACAAGAGTTTGCGCCTTTATTATAATTATATAAGACTAATTTAATTGAACCATCACCTGTTATTCTTACGATTCTCCAGCACATATCTGCAAACATTATAAAATTATTTTTAATTGCTCCTCTAAAATAATAACTTGTCCCATAATCATCTTCTGCACTTGCTAGTACTGTTTCATTAGATAATGATACTTGTTTTCCTGGTTCTGTCAGTGGGATTGTGACATTTTCATTGTTTTTTCCTAAGATTTTATCTTTTAAACAGTTTCCACTTGAACATGGATCTTGATAATTTTCAATACGGACATAACTTCTAAATTCTTTATCTTGATCTTCATTTTGATTATAAGTCGTATTTGGAAAATAGATTTCTAAATTATAGGTATGAACTTTGTTTCCACCAGTTGGGACGTCAAAAAAGCCTATTCCTAGTTCGATTATTTTAGCCCCACTGCCGATATTAGTTAAATCCAATATACTTGGTGCTACCTCTCCATTATTATCAGTATTAGTGCTTGTTAATCTATATTTTAAAGCATCCTCACTAAAATCATTATATTCAACAACGAAACTTATTTTATAATTCATATCTATATCGGTTGTATTATTTCCAGTTACCGTGAATGTCTTAATAGCAGCTGGACTATTATCCGGAATAATATTAGCTATATTGATGTTCGGTCCACCATCATAAGTAATATTCATACTACCACCTGTGACCGTAATTGTATCAGTTGTTTCTCCACCGGTAAATTGCGCTGTAAAGTACGCAAAAGATATTCCTAATGTAACTATTAAAACTACTACGACAAAAGATAATACTAAAGATACTTTTTTTCTCATATGTCACCTTATTATTAAAGTGACCTTTTTAAATAATTTTATACAAAAAAAAAGAAGGATCATACCCTTCTTATTTGAAAAACAATAAATAAAGTAAAAAACCTATATATACTATGGAAATAATTATACCGTTTATTTTATTACTAACTTCATCTTTTTCTTCAATACCTAAAGCCATAGTAATAAATCCCCCGCCGATTAAACCACCAATATGACCAGCATTATCAATATAGGGCATTAAGAATCCTATACTTAAATTTAATAATATAACTGGTAATAATTGTGTTCTTAAATTTTTCCCTAAATATAAACGATAATGATAACCAAAATATACCAAACAACCCATTAAACCGAATATTGCACCAGATGCACCTAGACTTAAACTTTGAGTTAAAATACAAGATAATAAACTTCCTGTTATAGCACTAAATAAATATATTAATAAATATTTAAATTTACCTAAGAAGTTTTCTACTTGGGTCCCGATAATACTTAAAGAGTACATATTTACTACTAAATGAACTACATCAGCATGTAAGAAACTAGCTGTTAATAAGCGCCAGTACTCTCCTGCTTTAACCGCACCCGGACTTAAGATTAAAGTATTCTCTATTTCCGGTAATAATAGTGATAAACAAAACATTATAACATTGATAATTATTAAAATGTTAGTTATTATTATTTTCTTCGGAGCAAATACTTTTTCATATTTAGCATTTTCCTTTTCAGTTTTATTGTTAATATCGTTAGTTATATTAACAATTAAATCTAAACTGTTTTCTTTTTTTATAGAAAAAGTTTTAAGTTTAGGAAACATACCTGTTAAAAAATTATCTTTTCTAACATCTTTTAAATCATTTATTTTTAAAGTATCAATATTCTTTTCTTTATTAATTTGGATACCATCATTTAAATCAAGAAGAATATTTAAAGTATTTAGTTTTAAAGATAAAGTTTTTTTCTTGATTTGTTTTGTAATACTTTTCACTTTATAATTATCAAAACTTAATTGCTCTTCATTATGAATATAATTAGAATTAATTCTGATTATACGATAAGGGGCACTGAGATTTTCAAGCCAAATTTCATTTTTTACACCGTTAACGATAATTGGTTGATAATCTTCTTCGGTAACAAAATAATGGACTAATCGCATAATTATTTCATCTTTTGAGGTAACCTTTATACTCATAAATATTTCTCCTTCTTCATATATTATTTTATAATAAAATAATACTTTAGTAAAGGGTGATAACCTTGATTAAAAAAGTAATTTGTTTAATAACCATATTGTTTATATGGCTTTTACCCTTAAGTATTATAGACTTTGGTAATTTTGTTTCTACATTTAAACAACCCTTATATACTTATATTATATTATGGATGATTAATCTCCTTTTTTTATCAATTAGTACTTTTAATATTTTAAAAGATAAACCTATTAATA
>JAAYPA010000069.1 GCA_012520055.1 Mollicutes bacterium | reverse complement strand
ACTCTTTATAGTATTTGCTTTAGTCTTTATTACATATTATTTATTAAAATTTAAAAGAAGTAACAAATTAGAAAAAAGAATAGCCAAGTTTACCAAAGATTAATTGACATTTTTAAAAAACAAATATTTTAAATATGTTTTTTATATGGTATGATTATAATAAGGTGAAAATATGAAGGCTAAATTGAAAAAAATCGATAAAATGCTTTTTTTTCTTATGATAGTTTTTACTATTTTTGGTCTTATTATGATATTTAGTGCTTCCAGTATTACGGCTGTACTTTATAATGGAGTTTCCGAACGCCATTATTTTATGAAACATTTATATGCGATTATCGCCAGTTGGATATTTGGTTTTTTTGTATTGGTTTATCCTACGCATAAATATAAATTTTGGGGTCCGGTAGGTATTATATTTATTATTTTAGCCTTAATAGGTTTATTTCCTTATGGAACTATTACGAACAGTGCACGTAGTTGGTATGACTTAGGTTTCTTTTCTTTTCAGCCAAGTGAATTTGCTAAATCAGTTATTATTGTATTTTTAGCAGTTAGTCTTGATAAAATATCTCGTAGTGAGGACTATTCTATTAATAAGATTATTATGCCTTTTGTTTTTGTTTTAATTATTTGTGGTTTAACAATTTTTCAACCGGATTTAGGAACGGCTTGTATCATCGGGGGAATTGCTTTTTTAATTTTTTTGTCTTTACCTTTTAATACTAAAAAAGTCCGTGGACTGAAAATGACTGGGATTGTTACGGTTATTGCTTGTTTTACTATTTTAGTATTTGGTGGCCATCTTACTGCAGAACAAAACAGTCGTTTGACTTATCAAAAACCATGTACCAGATATACCGAAAAAACCGGTTATCAAGTATGTAATGGATTTATTGCCATAAGTAATGGTGGTTTAACCGGAGCCGGTTTAGGTAATTCAACCCAAAAATATTTATATTTACCGGAAGCTTATACGGATTTTATATTCCCGGTTATTATTGAAGAATGGGGAGCAATTGGCGGAATAATCATTTTAATTCTGTTTATAGTTTTATTATATCGTATCTTAAAGATAGCTAAGAACGCTCCTAATTTAAGAGGATCAATTATTGCTTACGGAACTTTTGCATTTATTTTACTTCATTTACTGGTTAATTTTTTAGGTATTATGGCTTTTATTCCTTTAACGGGCGTACCGGTACCATTCTTAAGTTATGGCGGTTCATTTTATATTAATATCAGTTTTATGTTATTTTTAACTCAAAGAGTTCAAATTGAAATTCATGAACAAAAAGTTAAAGAGGTATTAAAATGATAAAAAATAATAAAGGAATGACTTTAGTGGAAATCATTGTTGGAGTTACATTAATTTCTGTCATTTTGATATTTTTAATATCGGTTTTAATTACCGTACGTAATGAAGATGAAAGAAGTAGAATTACTTCGACATTACTTATGAATCAAGCTAATATAACCAAAGAAATAGAGAATGATTTTATTGATTTAGGTTTAGTGGAAATAGCTTCATGTAATGATGGAGCAACGCTGCCTGATCATAAAGATACGGTTTTATCGATTATTCCTGCATCATCTTCTTTAAGAACCGGAGTAGGACATTGTTTAAAACTTATCTATAATTCTTTAAATACCCCAGAAAATGTTGGCTATTTACTGTATTATTCTTATGGATATTCGGATACGGAAACAGTTAATGTTGTCGGATATCGAAGAGGTAGTAAGAGATATTTAAGAGAAACACCATTATTATATGATGATTTCGGAACTTATAAACAAAATTGTGGCACGAATTTTTGTTCCTTAAGAATTGATTTACCAATATTAAATGAAGATGGTGAAGATTTTGGACTTCATTTAAGTTATGTTTATAGTAAAGATATTAATTTTCAGATAACTAATTTAACTAATGATACTAAATATCACTTTAAGCTGCAAAATTAAAATAAAGAGAATCAGATGAATAATTCTGGATTTATAAAATAAACTGTATTCTAATTTATAATCTTTTAGAATACTTTTTATTTGAGTTTGAATACTTAAACCACCAAAGGACATTAAGATTCCTGTGAAAAGTAGTTGATAATTGTAATTTTCAATAAAAAAATTCTCTTTAATTCCATTAGTTATTTCAAAGATGCCGTCTAATAAAGGATGGTCATATGATATAAGAGATGATAAAGCAATAAATAAAACTAAAGAACCTAATACCAACATTAAGGTATCAATGGTTTTTGAAATAGAATTAATTAAATTGAAATTTCGGGATAACATTTTTTTTTCATCTTTAATTTGGCAATAGTACCTGCGATTAATAAGCCCAATTATTAAATTTATGAGGATGTTGGTTAAAATTATAAACCAAGTATCGTTTTTATTTAAATAACCAGTAATAGTTAATATTAGTATTGGATTATATAAAAGTGACATTGATAATATTTTAATAGCTTCTTCTTTAGTAATTAAATTAAAATCCAATAAATCTTTAGTATATTTGGCATTACTGGGGCAACCACTTAAGAGACTCATAATAAAAACATAGGAACTATATTTACTGACTTTAAAAATCTTAGAAAAAACGGGGCCGATAACATCAGTAATATTATTAATTAAATTGGAACTGATAATTAAATCACTTATAATTAAAATAGGAAATAAGGCCGGAAATATATTGGTAATCCATATATTAATAGCTTCAATAATTGCGGTAGTAATAGTCGGTCTTTTGATAATAGTTAAAATTATAAGTAAAATTATTGACACATTTTTTAATAACTTTATCATATAACTCCTTCTATTTGCTATAATTTAATTAGAGGTGCACCCAATGACTGATAAACTTTATGAAAAAATCAAACAATATATTAAAGCCAATTTATCTTTTTTAATATTTTTAGCAATTCTTTTGGTAAGTTTTAATATTGAAACAAATTACAGTATTTATAAACCAGGAGGAAGTATCAATATTACCAAAAGAATTCATGTCGAAAATATTAATAATGATCAAAGTAAAGGTTCATTTAATATGGCCTATGTTGGCATGGTTAAAGGAAAATTACCTTTTTATTTGATCGCGCAAATTATTCCGAATTGGGAACTTATAAAAAATGAAGATATAACATATAATGATACGGAAACTATTCAAGATTCAATGAAAAGAGATAAACTATATTACGAAGAATCTATTAGTAGTGCCATGTATGTTGCTTATAAAGCCAGTAATACCCCTTTTACTATCAAAAATACCAAAAATTATATAATTTATGTTGATGAAAGATGTACAGGAGATATTAAAATAGGTGATGAAATCTTAAAATATGATGATATTCCTTATCAAGATATTAAAACTTTAAAAGAATACATCAATTCTAAAAAAGAAAATGAAGATATAACCTTAGATATTAAAAGAGGAACCCATGATATTAAAACCAGTGTTAAAATATATAAAGAAGAGGATACCCTTTTAATAGGCTTAGCAGCTACTATAATTTATGACATAGATTCAGACGTTAATGTTTCTATTGATTCAAAAGCATCGGAAAGTGGTCCTTCAGGAGGATTATTACTTAGTTTAGCTATATATGATGCTCTAGTTAAAGAAGATATTACCAAGGGGTATAAAATAGTTGGAACTGGTACAATTGCTTTAGATGGTACGGTTGGTGAAATCGGCGGAGTAAAATATAAACTAGCAGGTGCCGTTAAAAATAAAGCAGATATTTTTATAGTTCCTAACGAAAACTATAATGAAGCTATCGAGTATGCTAAAAAGCAAAAATATGATATAATTATAAAAGGAGTATCAAGCTTTGAGGAAACATTAAAAATTTTGGGGAATTTGGAGGTTAAAAAATGAATGAAAAAACGCGATATTTGGTATCATTTGATGATGCCAAAAAACTATTTATAAAACTTACATTATATGATGAAAAATTTATAATTAAAACTAGAATTGATGAGGAGACAGTTTCTTTAGATCCGATTATATCTTTGGGGTCATATCATAAACAAGATATTGCTGCCTTTGCCAGACATCTTTCAACAAAGAAAAAAGAATTGTTATATGAAATTGATCCGAATGAAATAGGTCAAGTTGATTTTGATATTATTACAATTAGAACTTTTCATATTCTAAAAAATGGTAAATATTATGAAGAAATACCAGAATTTAAACCAAGGTTTGTTCGATTATTGGAATTTGATTTAATTCAAACATTATATAAACAAAGCTATGATGTGGTGGTTGTAACAACTAGTCAAATTGATAAAGATAGTTTATTTTTATCAGAAAATAGTATCTTAGTAATCGGCGATAGTTATAGTAAACGTCATGAGGTTATATCCGATTCACATTTAGGTTGTGATTATTATTTATTGCCTCATAGTTCGGAATTATTGGAAAAGTTTCCTAATTATGAAGTTGAACTGGAAGAAGTAGAAAAAAATGTCTTTAAAATGCGTAAAAGGAATTATTACTTCATAAGACTATTAACCGTAGAAGAATTAAATAGTTTAAATCCTCGAGAATTAAAATTATATAAAGATATTACTAAGAAAAATTCCATATTAATAATGGATATTGACAATAATGAAATTTTAGAGTTTAAAGATCAAGAATCAATGGATATCGATAATGATCTAAATCAAGTAAATAAACAAGAATTATATAGAATCAATTATCCTATTTTAGATGAGTTATTAAAAGAAGAATACCCAACTCTAAAAGAATGCATTTATATATTTCAACAACAAGAAATGCAATTAAAACCAATAACTTTAGATGAAATTTTAAATAAGCAAAGAAAAAAAACTTTATAAACCGATAATCGTATCGGTTTTTTCTTTTATTGTGTTATAATATTTTTAGGTGTTTTTTATGAAAAGATCAGAAGTAAACTACAATGATTTAAGTCCGATGATGCAACAATACTTAGATATTAAAAAAAATTATGAAGATGAGTTTCTTTTTTATCGAGTAGGGGATTTTTATGAATTATTTTTTGAAGATGCAATAAATGCTTCCAGAGAACTAGAACTTACTTTGACTGGTAAAAATGCTGGATTAAAAGAAAGAATACCGATGGCTGGTGTTCCTCACCATGCAGTTAAAATGTATATTGAAAAATTAATTGAAAAAGGCTATAAAGTTGCTATTTGTGATCAAGTGGAAGATCCCCGTTTTGCTAAAGGAATGGTTAAAAGAGAAGTTACGCAAGTAATCAGTAAAGGAACTATGGTTGATTTAGAATTTTTAGATGCCAATGATTTTAATTATTTAGGTAGTATTTTAGATTTAGAATATGCTTATCTTTTAACATATGCTGATATTTCAACTGGTAATATTTATAGTGAAATGGTTACTCATGAAGATACTAAATTATTAAATCGAATCTTAAATTTAAATTTAAAAGAAATTATTTTAGAAAACAATTTCAATATAGAATTATTAAATATTATTAAAAATAATTATCATATCAATATAACTATTAATGATAAATTT
>JAAYPA010000119.1 GCA_012520055.1 Mollicutes bacterium | reverse complement strand
GCTTCTGCAAGTTCCTTCTGCTTAGAAAGAGGCGGTAATGGTATCTTGAACTGTTTGATTTCAATAAGGTGTAGATTCGTAACTGTTCCGGATTTAGAATGCGCTTTAGCTTGTGCTTGTCCGCCATCAGAATTCAAATACAATTCAAGATATTTTGGATAGATTCTCTTTTTGTCTGGCTTAAGCAATGCTAGACTTACGAATATGCTGAATTCATAATCCCAATCAATTGCTTTTGCGACGCCGATCGTTCCATTCTTTGAAAGCAGCACATCACCCTTTTCAGGTTTGCATCTGGCAATTAGTTCTTCATGTTCTTTACGGCTTATAAACTTCTTACTTTCATTGCTATTCGTGAGGT
The DNA here is from genome assembly GCA_012520055.1 of Mollicutes bacterium. Lineage (GTDB taxonomy): Bacteria > Bacillota_I > Bacilli_A > RF39 > UBA660 > DUUS01. Next base: position 4,164 of record JAAYPA010000119.1, on the reverse strand, counting down.
CTGTAACGCGCAAAAACGGAATGCCCTCCTGTTTATAATCTGGTGTTTTGTGGGTTCCGTCCGTAATTTTGTGACATAATTCATCGAGTGTAAGTATTGGCCAATCTGTCTGGTAGTCTATATGCGGTCTATAATTCTCTACCACGCACAGGTTGTTATTCGAAAAATTGACAGTGAATTGTTGCGCATCGGTAACATTGGAAGTGACCTGTATGGCAAAATCGGAATTGTATTTGTCTGGCCAAAGCTTCATGGCAATTTCATTGAGAATCTGTGTAATTTTAGAGGCGTGTTTCTGGCTTACACAAAAGACAATGCTCTTACCGATTTCTCCATCAATAGGGTCTTTTAGAGCATTTTCAATAAATGTTTTGCAGAAAATCAGATTAGTTTTATCAGAGAAGAATTTCTTTTCAAAATCAGTATGGAAGAATGTTTTTTCTTCGTCTTCACCGTCATCGTTTTGCATTAATACTGCATAGCCTTTTTCGGCGAGCAGTTCAGTAGAAATTTCGGTACGTGCATCACAAACAACAGGATTAACCAGAACACCATCACGCACGCCATCAATAAGGCTGTACCTGAAAGTAGGATTTCCGCTTTCACAACCGAAGGTTTTATAGGTATCCAATAATTGGCGGCGTTCCCATGCCCTCACATCGTTTTCTTTGAGTTCGTCAGCGTCAATATTCTTCAGGTAGTCTTTAGGTGTTGCTGTAAGCCCAAGTTTAAAACCGATGAAATATTCAAAAAGAGCGCGGTTGTTCCCGCTTATTGAGCGGTGGGCTTCATCGGATATTACCAATTCGAAATCGGTAGGTGAGAATAGCTTTAAATACTTGTTGTCGAAGGTAAGACTTTGAACCGTTGAAACGACAATTTCTGCCTTACGCCAGTCGTCCTTGTTCTCTTTGTAAATAACACAGGTATAATCATTTTTCAGATAACGTACAAAGCTTTTCCACGCTTGGTCTTCGAGTTCAAGGCGGTCAACGAGGAATAAAGCCCTTTTTGCATTGCCGGTTTTCAAAAAAAGCTTGATAACTGCAGCCGAAACAAGAGTTTTGCCGGTGCCGGTTGCCATTTCAAACAAATAGCGGTCACAATTCTGTTTTGCAGATTGTTGGAGTCCAAAAACTGCCTTTTGCTGATAATGCCGGAGAAATTTTAATCCACGGTCATCAATAAGCGTAGGGCGTTCCGCGTCATTTTTCCAGCGAGGGTCATTTTTATAGGTTGGATACTGCGTCTGGACAATAAAATCCTCTTCAACACGCTCTTCAACGAGTCTTTTACGGTCTGGTTTGAATGCGCTGAAATGCCGCAGGGAATCCAGTGTCGGGAAGGTAGTTATGATTGTTGGGTTTCCAGTGTCGATATCCCAGAAATAATGCAGGTTTCCGTTGGATAAAATTACAAACCGCACATTCAGGCTTTGTGCATATCGTCTGGCTTGCTCTTTCCCATCGAGTGGTTCCTTTTCTTCCTTCTTTGCTTCGAGAACAACGAGCGGGAAGCCTTTTCCATCGAGAAGGAGGAAATCGACGAACCCATTCTTGGATTTTTCAAAGTCTTCGCCGAGTTCATCAATATGCCTCCGAGAAAGCTTCGCATTAGCTTCAAGCTGTATGTTTGCCTTGCCGGTTTCATCATCGAAAAACCGCCAGCCGGAAGCTTCGAGGAGCTTATTGATTTTTATGCGGGATTTGGCTTCTTTGCTCACCTATGGTTGTCCTGCGATGGTTTTTCAACGTTTTTATTTTCGCTCATATTATTAACCTCATTTTCTGTTTGCACTCTTCCTCGTAATGAGAAACAACTTTAATAGAGTATGTTTCAACATCGCAATAATCTTTCAATGTCAACTCAACAATTTTTCTTCCATGAGCGATAGCATTCCTCATTTCATACCACTCGTCAATATGTGAGTTATTGTAACCATCAATTTTGTTTTCCAACTTGAAGACATTCTTTAAAATCTTCCGCCGCTCAGTATTCGTATAAGCATGTTTCCTTAACCATGTCCATACGGGAGGGTACTCGTAAAAGTCTGTTGAATTTTCCATTTTAGGTTCTTCTCTCAACACTCTTTCGTCTGCTTTTACGTCAATTTGTTCTGCATCTGGCCCCAATAAGCCATTTGGCCGATAGTAAAGCAAGGCTTTGAGCATGTCAGTTTCGAATGTCTCAGTTGCGCCAAGCAACCGGACAAAAGCTGATGTAATTACGAAATTCGCCAGTTTGTTCCATCCTGCACCGGAACGTTCTTGGCCAAAGTCGTACGATGCATCATTGATTTGAGATGGGGCTTTGTGCTCACGGATAGCAAAATTACCTTTTTCGCGAATGTAAGCCCCCATCGCCTCTTGTAAGTTATGATCCATTTCATCTTCTGTAGACAGATAGTCTAAAAGTCCATGCTCTTGAAGAAAACCATTATATGCTGATGAGCGCATATTGCAGCTATTTGTCGGATTTGAAATATAGCCCAGAGTCAAAGAGACAGAGTCGCTCAAAGCTTCTATTTGTCTCCTTGCAGCCCAACTTATTATGCTCATTTTCGATTCCTTCGCTCTTGCCGCCCTTAGGACGGGGGCGGCCTGTCTTGGGGGGGCGCTTTCTTTTGCTTTATCGATTAAAAATAGGTATAGCCTTCATTATGTCTTTGTATTTCTTGCCTTCCCGCCGCCGACTATAATTTCATTCAGCCGGGCAGCATTTCTTACAACGGTTGGCGCAACCGCTTGCTGTAATTTAAAGTAATGCGGAGTCTTCGGAGCGTTACTTTATATTATGGCAAGCTTGCGCTGTTGTTTGTCTGTAAACTGGCATGATCTTTATTTCCCCGCCACCTCTTATTTCCGGCCCCCTCATAATAATTGAATATTAATTAATAAAATGAACAAGTAAGGATTTCATTTGACTTGACAATGAAATTATTTTTCTCCATTAACCCTTTCTTCCCAGAAAGAGCCACAAAAGCCCTTTGCAAGATCCCAATGTTCAGGAGTCAATAGTTGTTCAGTTATAATTCCTTTAAGTAGTTTATAATCATTAATATATTTAACGAAGTCAGAACCTCGGGGGGTAAGAGCATTATAAAATAGTAATTTAATTTCAAAATTAGACATTTGTGCTTTTACTATGCGAGCATAATCATATTTTTCATCAGTTTCAAGAAATTTACAATCGTCAAGGTACCTAAAAATCCCAAATAATCTTCTAAAATAATGTCCTATATGTTGGCCATATGCGCTGTACAAGTCTCCAAATGCATCTTTAATATGTTCTAATTCTATAGGAATAGAAAAAGTATCAAAACTGCTATACGATTCATAATATTGTTTTAAACAAGAATAAAAATATTTGAAACAATCACGACCATACATGTTTTCATCTGTAGTCGAATTACCTTCGGAACTGATTGTTTGTTTGCTAATGGTTATTTTTGTCGAATTTACAACATCATTGTGAAATGATAACATTTGAAATAATGTATTTTCAAAAGATTGTTTGTTTGTAAATTTTTGCTGTTGCTCAGAATCTTTTTTGTAAGTCGAGAGTTGAATATGTTGGTAAATCAAACCGATTATTAAGAATGTCAAAGTAAATACAGAAATAAACGAAGTGACTATATTGAAAGAATCACCGAATTGGCCACGCGAACTAATGTCTTCTGGTATTGAAATAAAACACCATTTTGATGGTAATAAGATCAAACATGCACATATTAACCAGAAACCAATGACACAAACTAATATCAGCAAGAATACTTTATAATATTTTTTAATGAAAGCAATGGTTTCATTATCGTTGTAACTTGATTCACTATTCATAAGATTCCTTTTTCTGTTATTAATGATTTTTGATTTGTCTTATAATTACCAGCACTATATATGTTTACAATATGGCACAACATATAATTTCTATTATATAATCCTTTAAATTAAGTTTCACTACAGTATTTATTCCGTGCCAACGCATATAAACTTATTTTTCATTTTTTTTAATAACAATGAGTAAAGCCTATACTGTAAAAATGATAACATCGGAAATGTCATATTGATGCAACTGTAGGGCTAATCTCATAATTCAACATGCTTCCTAAAACAAGATAAGTATCAATGATACAAATATTTACATACTCTTTATCAATGCCAATGT
>JAAYPA010000133.1 GCA_012520055.1 Mollicutes bacterium | reverse complement strand
CGCTAATGCTCTTGCGAGCCCAACTCTTTGTTGCATTCCTCCGCTCAGTTCATCCGGAAACTTATCTGCCCATTCACTTAAACCAACTGAAGCCAATGCTTGTCTGGCTCTTTCAGTCCGTTGGTCCTGTGGCACGCCACTCACTTCTAAACCAAACTCTACATTTTTAAGCACTGTCCGATGGTCTAAAAGTCCGAAATATTGAAATACCATTGATATCTTTTTTTGTCGAAAAAGACGTAGCTGGCTTTTATTATATTTAGTAATATCTTCACCATCCACGAAAATCTGCCCGCTTGTAGGTTTATTGATGAGATTCAAGCAACGCAATAAGGTTGATTTACCGCTTCCTGAGAGCCCCATAATCACAAAAATTTTCCCTTTTTCCACTGAAAATGACACCTGGTTGACACCTACTACGTTTCCAGTGGTTTGCATAATACCCTCTTTACTTAATCCTTGTTTTAACAATCCCACACAACGTTCAGGATTTTTACCGAATATTTTGATCAGGTTGACAACTTTGATATGATTCTTCATTGCTTCTCCTTAAAATTAATATCAAGATTATTGAAACTGCTAAGAGTTTTTCGTTTAGTACTAGCTTGTATTAATCGATCTGCTATAATGGCCAAGAATACAACACTTAACCCTGCTTCAAAACCTTTAGCTATATCGATCCGGTTTATGGCGGTAAGTACTTCTAACCCAAGCCCTTTTGCGCCTATCATCGATGCAGCTACTACCATACCTAGAGACATCATAGTAGTTTGGTTGATACCCATTTTGATGGAAGGAAGTGCCTGAGGTATTAACACCTTAAAAAGCTTTTGCCAATAGGTACATCCAAAAGAATCAGCTACCTCTATGTACTCCCGGCCAACTTGCCTCAAACCTAGGTTTGTCAAACGTACAACTGGTACAATACCATATATGGTAGTTGCAAACACTGCCGGAACCTTGCCCATGCCAAATAACATAATTGCCGGAATTAAATATACAAAACTTGGCATGGTCTGCATAGCATCAAATAATGGCTGAAGCAATTTATCTAGTCGATCAAACCTCGATACCAGCACACCCAAAGGAATGCCTAGTAGCAAGGAAATCACTACCGAGGAAAAAATGATCGCAAAAGTCATTATTGTCTCTTCCCAAAGGCCAAAACTAACTATTAAAAGCATCATCCCCATATGCAACACAGCTTTTTTCAAAGATAATAGCCGCCAACTTAATACAAAAATTAGTAGTAGCCATACCCACAAGGGCAGCCAAAGTAAGAATGATTCTATTTTCAGCAAAAACCACAACCCAATATCTCGAATAGCGTCAAATAAACCGCTATAATTAACGGTCAACCAACGAATAAACGAATCCACCTGTTTTCCTAAATTTAAATCCAGCCCTTCAAAATATTCCTTCATTATATTAGTACACCTCTTTAATGCATTATGCTAAAAAGCTGATCTTTGCTAAGCAATTTTCAGTAAGGTTTATTACCTATATTTCAAGCTTAACGCAAATCAGCTCAGTATTCTGTTCTTTAGTTATTTATTCAGAGCTTCCTTTACTTTAGCGGCT
>JAAYPA010000068.1 GCA_012520055.1 Mollicutes bacterium | reverse complement strand
GCCTCTGCCAGTGCATCTGTTAATTCAACATTTTTTTATTTGGTAAAGTATCTTTCAAATATATGAGAAAGTATATCCATAACCCCCAGCTCTGACGAGTAAATATATTTCGAGATAAATAATTCCCAAAAGTGTAGTTAAAAATGATATAATATAGTTGTAAACATGTTGATATAACTACATTTGAGGAGGAATATTATGAAGAAAATAACAAGAAAGAAAAAAAGAGACAAACAAAAGGAAATAAACTTTTTCGGAGAATTTTTAAGAATTAAGAATCATTTTTTCAAGGATATAAATACTAAATTAAAGAAAGTTAAAGACAAAAGACATCAAAGCTATGTTGAATATGGTACAGATATATTATTGTTTAGCGTGATCATGAAAAACATAACAGCAATTGAGAGTATGAAAAAAATGACTGTAGAATTTAACAAAGATGAATGCATAACTAATGTGGCTCAAACGCTAGGTTATGAAGATTTAGTAGAATTACCACACCATGATACAATAAATAATTTCTTAAAAAAATTAAACCCAATAGAACTTGAAAAGATACGAGACTATATGATAAGAAAATTGTTTGAAAAACGATGTTTAGAACAATATCGATTATTAGATAAATACTGGATAATAGCAGTAGATGCAACCGGGTTGGTATCATATAGAGAAAGACATTGTGAGCATTGCTTAAAGCGAGAATATAGAAATAAAGATACAGGAGAAATAGAAAAAACAAGATACTCTCATTATGTATTAGAAGCAAAGCTTGTAATAGGAGATATGGTATTTAGCATAGATACTGAATTTATAGAAAATGAAGGAGAAGAATATGAGAAACAAGATTGCGAGATAAATGCATTTAAAAGACTAGCCCAGAGATTAAAGAATAAATATAAAAGGTTACCAATATGTATCTTAGGAGATAGCCTATATGGGGTAGAACCAATATTTCAAATATGTAATAAAAACAAGTGGAAATATATACTAAGATTCAAAGAGGGACGAACAAAAAGCATATGGACAGAATACCAAGAGCTAAAAGAGGTAGAAACCAATAAAATCAATGGTTATACATGGGTAAATTCTATAGATTATAAAGATAGCATAGTAAATGTAGTAGAAGCAAATTTGATAGAAAAAGAAATAGAAAAGAACTTTCTATATATAAGTAATTTAGAAATTAAAAAGAAAAATGTAGAAGAAGTAGTAGCAGTAGGAAGAAGTAGATGGAAGATAGAGAATGAAGGATTTAAAAATCAAAAGCACATAAAAAACAATATAGAACACCAATGCTGTGAAGACTATACAGCTATGAAAAATCATTATTTATTAGTTCAAATAGCAGAAATCCTAAGACAATTATTCGAACAAGGATATGAGTTAATAAGGGGTTTAAAAGCAGGGATAAAAGAAATATCTTCAAGGTTATTAGAATCTTTTAGACGAGAATTCATAACCGTTGAAGACATCAACAAGTTAAATAAACGTATACAGATACGTTATTTATAACAAGTTAAGTATATCAAAGGTTGTGATAAATTAAAAGAGATTATGAAAAATAAATTTAGTTGCTTTGGCAATTAAAGTATCGTTTTTTCAAATTTATCAGAAAATATAATTTCAGAATATTCTGTATATAACTACTTAAAAATTAAAGCTAGAATAGATTAAAGAAAATTTACTCGTCGAAGCTG
>JAAYPA010000067.1 GCA_012520055.1 Mollicutes bacterium | reverse complement strand
TATCCGGATAATAGTATTGGTTTAATTCTTAATACAACAACCGGAAGTAATTATGCATTTTCAAATTATATTGAAAGATGGTATTGTAGTCCATCGGCATGTTGTAATTCGGGAAAAGGATTAAGTAGTTATGAATCATATTATTTATTAACACAAAATCCAAATGGCTTATTAACATATTTAAATAATTATGTCCAAAGCTTAACTAATTATAGTACATATTTAAAAAATGCTACTTTTGATTTAAAAGGATATGGTAGCTCAACAAATGATACGATGACTAATAGAATTGGCTTAATGTCTTATACCGATTATAGTAAAATAGCTAATTGTTCGACATTCTCATGTGGGTCAAGTTATTTAAATATCGGTTCAAATTGGGGATTAGGAACATATTATCGTATTGGAGTACTATATGGAACAGGATATGATATATCAGATAGTGGTTATAATAGAATAGTATATCCACATTACAATACTACTTTATATGTTTTAGGTAATGGCAATGTTGGAGAAGCTATGGGAGCTATGAGCTTGCTTACAACAACTGGTAGTACTAAAGCTACCAAAACTGGTGATGTTTTAGGCGTTAGACCGGTAATAGTACTAAATGCTACAACTAAAATTACCGGAGGAACAGGTACAGCATCTGATCCATTTAGAGTAGGATAAGGGGAGAAAGAATGAAAAGAAAAAATTTAGTTATCTTAGTAACCATTGTTCTTATCTTAATAGTAGGAATTTTAGCAATAGTATTTAATAATAAAGGTATTATTTTACAAAAAGAAAAATTATATTCATTTGATGAATATAATTTATTAAAAAACACAGTTAACTTAGTTTCCAATCAAGAAGATGCCGATATTGAGTTTCTGACTAAAATCGAAAATGAAGATTATACAATATCAAATCCGCTTATTATTGTTAATCCTTATGATATATCTCCACTTACAGCATTAATAGGATTTAAAACTACTAACAAAACAACTGTTAAGATAACCATCCATGGTAAAGATGGGGGAAAAGATTTAGTATATTATACTAAAGAACAAACTATTCATCATATTCCAATTTATGGTTTATATATGGATTATAATAATCAAGTTACTTTAGAACTTAGTGATGGAACTAAAAATATTATTAGTATTCCAGCTGAAACTCCATATTCATTTGCCTCAATTTATTTTCCAGATGTAGAAGTTATTACTAATAATTTAGACGAAAATGATAATGATTTTTACTTTTTGTCAACACCGGTTGGACATACTGCGGCGGCTTTTGACCAAAAAGGTGAAATAAGATGGTTGTTGACTAATCAAGTTTATAAACAATTATCAAGATTAGAAAATGGTCATTTATTAGTTGCCAGTCCAGAAGCAATGGAAGATAAATCTTTAGGTTTATTGGAAATAGATTTACTTGGTAAAGTATATAATACATATGAGTTAAAAAATCCATATTTTCATAATTATACTGAACTTCCAGGTAATAAAATCTTATATTCTACCGATGATAATAAAATTATTAAGTTAAATCTTAAAACCGGGGAAGTAGAAAAAACCTTTGATATCTTTGCAATATTATCGGAAATTGATTCTAGTCATATGAACAGTATTAAAGATAATTTTGGTTATATAAATGCTTTATATTATGATGAATCAAGTGAAACAGTTTTAATAGGTATTTATTATTATAGTACTTTAATTAATATGGATTTAGATGGTAAAATCAATTGGATTTTAGCTGATCCTGATTATTATTCAGCAAAGTTTGATAAATATTTATTAAAACCAACTGGAACAAATTTTATTTATCCTAAAGGAAATTTCAATGCTAAGTTAAATAATAATAAATTAACATTAATGAATAATGGGTGGGATTTAACAGATACTTGGTCATGTTCTAAAGCAAGTGGTTTAACATCTACAGCTAATGATTATACTATTGATCCTAGTAAGAAAAATATTACTGAAGATTGGCGTTATGGAAATAATTTCTTTAGTTTCACTTTTGGTGATTATTATACTGATGAAAATGAAAAAACTATCATGTTTGGGCGAGAATTTAGAAGTTATCATACCAATATGAGTGAATGTATTTTAAGTGATGAAGGTGATTTCTATTCTAGTATAATTACTTTAAAGAATGATGTAGAAGTATTCAAAATGACTGTTTCCAATACTTACAATTATGTAAGTAAAATGTCAATTTTTGATGAAAATTATACATTTGCCAAAGTAATGCCAAATAGCTTTACCGCTGATCAAATAAGTGATTCTTATAAAGAAGAAGATTATGCTGCTAAATTTAAAAAGGCTATTGCATATTCAATCCCACTTGAATTATCCGGCAATAAATTAAAAGTCTTGTTCTATGAAGAAGGCTATAATGTAATCTTAATTGATGAATATGGTAAAGGTTATGTTTATAAAGAAGATAATCGTACTGTTAATCTAAAAAAAGGTACCGGAAAGAATCTAATTTTAATTGAGTGGGAGGGGAATTTATATAATACTGGATATTATATAAATAACTAGTAATGAACGAAATAGAAAAAAGACAGAGAAAACAAACTATTATTGCTCTTAGCGTTACAGTAATCACGATTATTGTAGGTATTTTAATAGCGTATTTAATTTATGACGTGGTAATGATTCAAAAGTAGAAGAAATTCTACTTTTTTTATTTTAAAGGAAAATAAATT
>JAAYPA010000066.1 GCA_012520055.1 Mollicutes bacterium | reverse complement strand
AGTTACTGACTTGAAATTGATAACCATAACGGTTATGAAAAATATATTCACCCTCAAAACGATAAATAATATCTTTAGATAGTTCTGAAAAATATCCGGTAAATGTTATTGTCTTATTAGTTTCTATTTCTTCATGATCAGTTTCCTGAACACGAAAAAGACCGACTTTATAGCCAGTTTCTGATTCGTAAATTGATGATTTAAATTTTCCTTTAATGTAATTCATATGTTGATTGTATCATATTATTTTAAGTTTTAGAATTATCTACTTAAATTTGATGTTTCATCTAAATTTTTAACTTGATCAATAGGAACAGCAATTAGTGGTGGCTGATAAATATTTTCAATATAATATTTGTAATCTATATCCGGCTTACCAAACATATAAGTCATACTATCTGCTATTTCAACACCATTTCTAAGGATACTGAAAATTTTTGATTCTTGCTCTTTTATTTTTTCGGGTGAAAAAAATCCGTTTAGATTCCCAGTCATTTCATAATAACCATCTATGGCATCCATAACTTGAGGCATTATGGCTTCATCCCCGGGATTACCTGGTCCATAAACCCATCTGATATTGCGAGGGTAAACTTCATTTTGATCACTTGGTTTTATACTATCAAAAACATAGTCTATATAATGGATCATTTTATCCCATTCTTTTTCTTCAACCGGTACACCAACACATCCAAATTGTGCTAACTTTGATTCCGGAATTTCTAATTTAAGTTTTTGGCCTTCAAAAATAAAATTTGGGTCATCAATATTATTTTTAAAACTTATATCATCTAATTCTTTTTGAATATTTTTATCAGTATATAATTTAACTATTTTAGTTAAGTTATCACCTGGTTTAACTATATATTCAATGGAAGCTCTTGGTTCATTGATATCTTCTTCCAATGTATCTTCCATAGCAATCGGATCTTTTTCCGATGCTTTTGGATGGATTTTACAACCGGTAAAAGTCCCCATCATCATGACAGCTAACGAACCGGCAAGGACGCTACGAGCTAATTCTGGATTGTGTCTGAAATAAAATGTTAGTTTTTCAACAAATTTAGCAATCATTTCAACTATTTTCTTTTTTAGTTCAAAGCTACGAATGCTTGCTTTTTTTAAACCTTTTGATTTAGCATTTTTTATATTATTAGTATAACCGGCTGTTACCATTCCGCTAAATGGTTCTCCGGTTTCATATGTTCCTTTATAATTAAATTCTTCTATTGCTCTCATTTTCTCTCTCCTATTATCAATGTTAATTATACAGCCTGAACATGTTCTTTGTCAATTTCCGTAATAAGAGAATCATAAAATTCATTACCTAGTAATTTTTTGTTAATCATAACTTTAATATAATTTGAAGTATGACCTACTACATAATCATTATGAGTTTCTTCTATTAAAACTCTTAATCTTTTACCTAAAAACTTCTGATAATATTTTTGTTCCAGTGCATTAGAAAGGGCAATTAACCTTTTACTTCTTTCTTTTTTTATTGTACTTGGCACAATATTTTTAAAAGTAGCTGCTACCGTTCCATCTCTTTTGGAATATGGAAAAACGTGAATTTTACCAAAACCGATTTCTGTAGCTGTCTTAATGGTATTTTCAAAATCTTCATCAGTTTCGGTTGGAAAACCTACTATAATATCTGTTGTAATATTAATATCAGGTCTAATAGAACGTATTTCTTTTATTTTATTTTTAAAATATTCTACATCGTACTTACGATTCATCTTTTTTAATACCGGATTACTCCCACTTTGTAAGGGAATATGTAAATGATCACAAATTTTGGAATTAATTTTTAATTCATTTAAAAATTCTTCATTAAGCTCGGTAACTTCAATACTGCTGATTCTTATTCTTGCTAAATTTTTAATCTTACTGATTCTTTTTATTAAAGTAACTAAATTATAATCGGTTCCTGTGCCGTAACTTCCGGTATGGATACCTGTTAAAACTATTTCTTTATAATCATTACTTACTAATTTTTGGATTTCTTCAACTGCTATATCAATATCTTTATTACGAATTCTTCCTCTAACATAGGGAATTATACAATAAGAGCAATAATTATTACAGCCATCTTGAATTTTAACAAAGGCTCTTGTTCTGCCTATAAAATTATGAATATCCATATCTTCAAAATCAGCTACATTTAAATCATAAAATTTAGTTATTGTTTTTTTTGAAGTAAGATATTCATTTAATAAATCCAAAATTTTACTTTTATCTTTATTACCTATTAAAATATCGATACCCAAATCTTTTATCTCATCTTGATGTAATTGAGCCATACACCCAGTTACTATTAGAATGCATCTTGGATTTAATCTTTTAGCTCCTCTGATTATTTTACGACTTTTGGCATCACTTTGATTGGTCACAGTACATGTATTAATAACTACCACATCAGGATGATTATGAATATCTACAATTTCAAAACCGCTTTCTCCAAAAATATTCTTCATGACTTCACTTTCATAGGTATTTACTTTACAACCTAATGTTTCTATACAAACTTTCATATTTTTACTCCTTAAAAAAAGCCATTTAGTGGCTTAGTTTTTCTTGTAATTCTTTTAAGGCCTTTAAAAATGCCTCTTCTTTATCGTATTGCATTAATTTAACCGCCAATTTAGGTTCTTCTTCTATTTTAGTTAAATCACTTGTTAAATTAATCTTTTTAATACTGATTTCTGGAATTTCTGATGCATATTCATCATCATAATCAATTCCGACCGTATTCTTTTTATTTACTAACTCATCATAACTAATAATAGCATTTTGTTCTTGTTCAACTTCATAAGGAGTTAATCTGATAGTTTCCGGTTTATAATCTTTTTCAATAGCCTTAGTAACAGCCTCAAGGTCAAAGTCATCCGTTGTAACTGATACATTTTCTTCTTTTTCTTCTTTTTCTTCTTCATCACTTAATTTAATTAAATATAAAACATAAATAAATAAAACAATAAGCAAAAAAGTCCCTATAAAGAACAGATAATCTCCCATACTGAATGAATACATAAAACCTAATAAATTTTTGATTACTTCTTTCATTTTCTCCACCAAAATTTCTTTCTATTATACTATACTAAAATTAAAGCCGCAAGTAGTCCAAACAAATTATTTAGAGCATGTGGTATTATAACAAAATAAATGTTATTTTTTCTTTTATACATATACGCTAAAGTTATGCCTAAAGATACATAAATAATTGATTGAACAACAGCTAAAGCTAAACTGGTTTCAACCGGAAAAACATGCATTAATCCGAATACTAAACCACTTACGATAATAAATATTTTTTTATTATTTATAACTTTTTTAAAACCCAATCTGAAAATACCTTCTTCAACAATAGGAGCTAAAATAACTGAAGAAATTAACATCATTATCGGGGCATTATGTATTAAAAGTTCTACTATCTTTTGATTATCACTTTCGGCAAACTCTATTCCTATAATCAAACAAATAATTGATGTTAATATTGATGCTCCTATTTTAACTATAAATAACAAAATAAAATTCTTTAAACATTCTTGCCAATTTAGTTTGAGATTTTTTTTAAAAGCATCCCAATCAATAATAAATTTACGATAATAGAATATTATCACTATAATTGTTAAGCATAATTCAATTAATGTATCGGCGAAAGCTGTATCTTTATAACTAAATGTATTTAAATCAAATCCTAACTTAACAAAAAAACAAGAAAATATTTTACCAATATTAAAAAATATTACCAGTAAAATAATTAGTTTTATTAAGTTGTAGACCTTTTTCTGCATATTAACCTCCAAGTAGTTTAGATAGTAACATACTACTAAATAAATTGAATAAAACAAAAGTCATAATACTATAACATATATTCGTATTATTTTTACGATATATATAACTTAATGCAAAATAAATAACAAAATAAGGTATAGCATTAATTATTATTTCACTATAAGATCCAGTCATTTGAGCGCTGGCTATACAAGCTGCCACTAATCCACTAAATAGTATGGCTTTTTTCTTAGAATAAATTAAATTACTTATACCTAAAACATAAACTATTACTTGCGTAATGGGAATAATGAATATATTTTTTAATAATTCTAAAATCCAATAAATATCAATAGATTTGGTAAAAACATTATAAGTTTGAACTCCTCTGTAACTAACTTTTAAAAGCTCTGCTAAATACTCACCAATATAATTAGTTATAAATATAATTAAAGTTAAGATTACAAAAAAAACAATAGACATCAAAGTATTAGGAAATAAATTTCTTTTAAATCTTCGTAAATCAGTTAAATCTTCTCTATACATATATAACGTAATAATTAATACGATAAGGTAATATACTACGGTTAGAATTTCATTTGTTAAAGTAGATAAAGAAGAAGTTATACCAATCCAAGGTAAGAATGAAAAGAAATATTTTTCACCATAATGTAGAAGTAAGATTCCTAAATTGATTTTAATTAATTGTGCAAAGCTACTATTCATATTCTCTTCTCCTATTTTAATAATATAGCAAAATCTCTTTTGAAACAAATTAAAAAGTGTAAATACTTGTATATTTTACACTTTTTGTATACACTTGTTAGGCATTAACATCTGAATAACGAATTATATATACTTTTTTATTTTTATAAAAAGCATAAAATACTTCACTAGGTAGTAACTCCTGTTTTTGTAAATATAATTTTAGCCATAAGGTGGTTTTTTTAATATTTTTTAAAGTTTCTTTTTGAATAATGCCATCAACGATAACTGGCAAAGGATAACTACCCGGTAGTTTTAAAATATTATACTTAAATATAGAAAGTTTTCCATTACTCTCTAAAAAAGCAAATTCCACTTCTTCAAGACTCTTAATACCCGATTGTCTTAAACTGATTAAAAGATCGTCAATTGTATATCTTTGTTTAATCATTTCTTTATAATTAATAATTCCTTTATTAATTATTAAACTGGCCTTGCCACTAAATAAAGTACGAAATGTTCTTGATTTCATACTAATGTAAGCAAAAATAATCTCAAATGTTACTAAAACACTAATGGGAATAATAGTTAAAAAGATGGAATCTTCAATATTTTCTATACTAATGGCACATAATTCGGCAATCAATATAGAAACAATCAAATCAATTATTCCTAATTGTCCCACTTCTCTTTTACCCATCAACCGGTAACATAAAGTAACAAAAAAATAAAAGAATATGGTCCTTAACACTACGGTAAATAAATCCATTATCCTCACCTAAGTATATTATGGCTATTCTTTTATTTTTTTAATCATTAAAATTTTAAAGCTTTATTACTAATATTTTCTTTTACTTTAGAAATAAATTCATATATTTCTAAAGTATAAGATTCTTCCTTACCAAAAGGACGATATGTTATTACTTTACTTTCTTTTTCACGATCACCCAGAATTATAGTTAATGGAACTTTCTTAGTTTGACTTTCTCTAATTTTATAAGAAAGTTTTTCTTCACGAGCATCAATATT
>JAAYPA010000007.1 GCA_012520055.1 Mollicutes bacterium | reverse complement strand
ATGAAAAATAGCATTTCTTACCTTTTATTTCGTTAAACTCATTTGTTGATATAGCAACTATTAAATAGTCTCCTAGTTCTTTAGCTCTTTTCAATAAATTTATGTGCCCATAATGTAATAAATCAAAAGTACCATATGTTATTATTTTTTTCATTAATTTTCCTCCATTACATTATTAATTAGTTTCATCACTCTATCTGTAGAATTGCCATCTTGATATTTATGAAAAATGTCTCTGAGCAATTTTCTTTCTTGTTTAAAATAATCTTCTTCTAATAAACTTCTTGATATTTCAACTTGTAATGCTTCCTGCGTTAAACATTTAGGGCCTGGTGTCCAAAAATTATATGGTTCTAACAATAATCCTCTATCATCTTTATATTCTTGCAAATCTACTGGTGTAAAAACTATAGGCCTATCTAATAAAAGAAAATCAAAGTATATCGAAGAATAATCTGTAATTAAAACATCTACAGCATTAATAATTTTATATAGATCTATTTGTTTTTTTTCTAAGTCTTCACTTAATATAAGTGAAATTCTATCACTTGCAAAATCATTATATCTAGATAATAAGTTTTCTTCATTTGGGTGTAGTTTTACCAATAATGTTATATTGTTTTTTTCTAGGAAAATATTAAACTTTTCTAAATTAAAATTCGGAAAACCAAATATATTATTTATATCTTCATTAGATCTCCCATTTCTATATGTAGGCATAAACAAAACAACTATTCCATTAATTTCTCTATCTAGTAAAGTATTGAGATTTTTAAGTCCATTTTCAGAGAATAAATAATCATTCCTAGGGTATCCCGTTATGGTATATGCATCTCCATCTATTCCTATACATGCATTCATAATTGTATTAAAAAAACTTGATGTTGATATAAAATAATCATCTTCTATGAAATTAATTTCATCAGTTTTCCCTTTGTTCATCAAAGACATCGTTTTAAGTGGAATTCCATGCCATAAATTAATCATTGTATTATCTTTTCTAAGTCGGTAAAATCCATGTGTTGTTATTACTAAATTACTTTTAAACACTGATTTATATTTATTAAAGATATTTTTATAAAAAGTAGGTTTCCTAATTTTTCCAGATTTGTAATCTGAGTATATCTTTCCATCTAATATTACATTTATTTTATAATTAGAATATCTACTATTATTTAATTTATCTATAATTGGTGTTAAATTAGACCCAGAATATCCTCTGTATATTATAGTTATAAGATTTTTATCTGTTTTTATTATTTTAGATAGAAATCTTATAATACTTAAAATTATTTTCTTCATCCTTTCTATTCTCCTTAATCAATATATTTTTAGATTGATTAAATCTCCACTACAAATTGACTACTATTAAATCTAAAATTAAATACTTTTTTCAAAATAATCTAATATTGCTTGTACAATCCTATTAGATGCATTTCCATCTCCGTAAGGATTTACTGCTTTAGCCATCTTTTCGTATTCAGTAGCATCTGTCAATAATAAACTTGCAGCATTATATATATCTTCTTTATCCACTCCAACTAATTTTACAGTTCCTGCTTCTACTGCTTCTGGTCTTTCTGTTTCAGTACGAAGTACTAGAACAGGTTTACCTAATGAAGGTGCCTCTTCCTGAAGTCCACCTGAATCAGTCATAATCATAAAACATCTATCCATTAGATTGTGCATATCTTGAACATCAATAGGTTCTATTAGTTTTACTCTATCCATATGCCCTAAAATAGAATAAACAGTATCTCTCACAGCAGGATTCAAATGTACAGGATAAATAACCTTAACATCTTCATTATCTTCTATAATTCTTTTTACTGCTCTACAAATATTTTCTAATGGTTCACCAAGGTTTTCCCTTCTATGAGCAGTTAATAAGATATACTTTCCATTACAAAAATCAATATCCTTCAATACATCATTCTTGAAAACATAATCACTATCAACCGTATGCTTTATAGCATCTATTACAGTATTACCAGTGATATAAATACCTTTAGTAATATTTTCTTTAATAAGAT
>JAAYPA010000065.1 GCA_012520055.1 Mollicutes bacterium | reverse complement strand
ATAGACTTTTTTTCATTATCTGCACCTTTTTGATAACCAAACACATCAGTATAAATATATAATTTACCTGGTTCAATTTTATTTACTATGTTTGAAATTATACTTGGATCTAAAATAAACTTATTACTATCTTCAGTAATCTCTGAATAATTAGTTAAAATCTCTCCATCATGGTTTTCTCTAATCTCACTTACTTTATAAAAATCAGTAAAAAGATTTTTATCTAAATCTAACACATGCCAATACTTTGCATTCTCATTTCTACCATAAGATTTAGAAATATCATAAATTTTATCGGGCTTATAAATAGAAAACTTTAACTGTCCTTCATGATATTTATATAAATAAACTTTTATATTAGAATTTTTAAATTTGCCAATATTTTTATTGTCATCCAAATTATTTAAATTACTAATAAAAATTTTATATTTACCACCTGGCATCCCTTTCGTATTTATAGTAACAGCACTAGTTTTTAAATTACTATTTTGCCCTTTCATATGTGGATGAAAATAAACTTTTCCTCCTAAAATATCTTGGCATTCATCTTCTGGAAAATTTGCAGCACACAAATTAGACATACCTTTTATTGTATTTATAATAGCAGAATCACCACTTAACTTAAACCAATCATGATATATATTTATATTTGGATAAAAATCATCATCTTCCCAAACCACCACTATTCTAAAAGTTCCTTCTGGTACAGCAGGAGAAAATATAAAATTAGAATATAACAAATCTTTAGAGCCATCTTTAGAAAAGTCAAAGACATCACCTGTAGAAGTATTTACTGTCTCACCAAGCTTTAACATTCCAAAATTTTCTATTACTTTACCAGAACTATCAGTAGTAGTATTTACTCCAAAAGTTGCATGACCAAAACCAAAAGCAAACTCATTTTTACAATCATCACTAAAATTTATACCTTTATCTCCAGACCTCAAATTAAGAACTGAATTATAATCAACAAATGGATCTTGATTTATTATTTTAGTTTTATTTGGATTATTCCAGCGTAAAAAATATAAATAATAAGCGTTACTTGCATTTGATTCTCCTTTTTTACCAGTCACATTAATCAAATCTAGCTTTAGTATATCATAACCTTCTTCACAAGAATAACATTCATTACCTGGATTTGCAGCACAATCTGTACAAGTATATCTTCCTTTATCTGGGCAGAATTTTTTTGTTCCCTTTGGATTATTGTTATTAGCTTCATCATTTACTATTACAGTACCATCACTCAACCGATCACAAGTTTCAAATTTTCCTGGTTCAATTTCATCTATCTTACCATTTCCACAATATTTCGGAGAATCAATCGTAAATACTCTACTACAATCAGCTGAACAATAATTACATGATTGACCATACTCAGGTTCACAAACTTTACCCACCTTATTGCCAGTATCACAAAATTCACCTTTATCTAAAATACCATTACCACATTCTGGTTTATAAGGAGTTTTTTGTTTACAATCAGCTGAGCAAAAATATTGTCCATCTTCTTCTGTATATTTAATTTTTCTAGGTTTACATTGACCATCACCTATTCCTGAACAGTCCTCATCTGAAGAACACATTTTGTTTAAATCTTTTTCTGTAATATTTTCACAATATTTACCAGTATCACACACCTCACCTTCACCAACCACACCATCACCACAAATCACAGGATCTTTAATAATTCTACATTGTTTATCACATGTTTGTCCGCCATTTGGTCCCTCATCACATTCTTCATATTCAGAATTTACCTTTTTGTCACCACAATATTCACCATAATTTTGACAATCCCAAGAGCAAGAATTTTCTTTATTAAAGTTATAAGAAGAACCAATTTTACCTTTATCATCTAAACAAGGACCTACATTCTTTGTATTTGTAGTAAATTTATCTAACCAATCTGGACTATTAATATCATTTCTAGTAAAAATATGATTTTCAAAATATTCTGGAACTTCACAATCAGAATCTTCATTACATAAAACTCTTTTATCTTGTCTACAATAACCATCGTATGTTTTATTAAAATTATTCAATAAACCGAAAAGAGTACAAAAAGGTGAACTAAAATTACAACTTAACAAACTACTATCTGAATTATCTAAAAGAGTTGTTCGTGGAACACCTTGAATACAAACACCATCTTTTATTTGTTTTAATGTAAAAACATCTTCATATAAATCTTCATCAACAGAATATATAGGATGAAAATTTAATTCTTCTTTAGAAAAAAGTGAAGTATTGTCAAGCCATGCATCTGGATTTTGAATTCTTCTCCCACACTCCAAATCATTTGTACAGTTTTTTTCTTCATCATCAAAACATTTACCTTTTATAAGATTACACTTACCAGGGATAAAATTTATTCTATACTTAATTTCATTAAATTTATTAACATTCTTAAATATATTTGTAACAAATAAATTTTCTTCTTCTTCAGAATTAAAATTTACTGGTCCACAATCTGCATGCGTTGCACATCTCTTATCATGATCAGCTAAACAATAACTCACACTTCCAGAATAAACTGAATAAGCTTTTTCTCCTATATACTCACACACTTCTAAAGGAGTACCATCTTTAGAAAAATCTTGTTCACCATTTCCACAATATTGT
>JAAYPA010000064.1 GCA_012520055.1 Mollicutes bacterium | reverse complement strand
ATATTAGCCAAAGTATTTATTTGACGGTTACTGAAAATACTAAAAGTAGTATTTAGAATTACTAATATAAATACAAATAATACGAAAGTACTAATCAAGATGAATCTTTTACTCTTTAATAATTTTTTCATTAAAACCACCTCTTTTAATTCGACATTATTCTACATATTATTTTATCATAAATATTTTTGCATTGTTATACTAGATTTTTTTGTTATAAATACATTAAAAAATGTGAGATATTTCTCACATTATATTGCTATTTCCAAACTACCCATGAAGGTTCTGCCTTGGTCTTCATTTTGTGGTTCACCGGTACCTTGAAGATAAATTTCTATACGATATTTTTGAATTACCCGAGGTGGAATATAAATATTTTCTTTAATGATAGTACCGGTTGTTTTTGGAATAGTTAAATCATTTATATTAGGTGCTCCATTACTTCCAATAACATTATATTTTAAATTATTAGTAACGAAGTTATTTGATAATACTTTCCATCTTAATGTATATAACATTGGATAATCAGATAAGTTTTCAACTGTAAATTCTTTTATTGGTATTTCCCCTGGAATATATCCTGGAACTAATTCTTGATCATTTGGTAATAGACCTGATACACTAATAGTCTCACCATCAGTATAACGAATCACTATATATGGAGTAGATGTTTCAATATCCGGATTACCAACTGCTCCTGTTGATCCTGAACCTCCACTACCCTTAGGTGGTTCTTCAATTTGGACTTCAGATTTATCACATTTATTATCACATTTTCCGTCTCCATCGGTATCACAGAATAGATCACATATTTCATCACCATTTAGATCTAAGTTTAAATCTGGTGAACAATCAGCATCAACATCAATATCCAAATCAGCTGTGCCGTCTCCGTCTATATCAAAATTTAAGTCCGGCCAACCATCACCATTAATATCACAATTGATTTTACATAAAGAACATTTTCCACCAGTTGCGGTATTTACTAAGTTTTTATCAGCTACTCCATCCAAATCAGTATCAATATTAAATCTAGCTTTCCTGTTTCCTTTATAATCAATATTCAAATCCGGTTTTTTATCTCCATCAATATCAATATTAATATCTGCGATATTATCTTTGTTAATATCTATATTAATATCTGGAATACCATCACCGTCAATATCTTTATTAAGATCTGCAACACTTAAATAGGCAAAACCAGCATAAGTAGCTGCTGCTAAAGCAAATATAAATAACCAAATAGAAAATACTAACCAATTTTTACCTATTTGTTTTTTTGGTTCAATTTTAAATTTTAAAGATAATTTGTCTTTAGTAACTTTTAAATTGTAAGGAAGAAATATATAATCATTTTTAGGATTACAAGTTAATCTGATAACTTTATAAATATGCTTTTTATTAAGCTCTAAATCCTCTTGATAGATATCTTTAAGAACTTTTTCTATTTCGGCATATTGTTCTTGTTCCGATTTTATATTAAATTTAATTAAATCGACATTTTTATCATCTCTACCTAATATTGGATTTATTTTCTGTTCTTTCTTCCTCATAGACTTCTTCCTTTCTGCTTATTTTAATAATAACATAACTTTTTCTATTTGTTCAAAATTATTATTGATAAATTTCTTATATGTTTCATTAATACCTCTAATTTGTTTTTGTTTATATTTAGCAGCTGATTTTAATTCGTTATTAATGATACTTTTTATTTCATTATCATCAGTATCAAAACTTTTAGCTAAATTAAATATTATTTTTTTAAGTTGAGCATACTTGGAAGTATCTTCATCTTTTGCTACTTCCAAACCATTTAAAATAGCATAATTTAAATAATAAGTTAAAGAGTATTTCTTATCAATTGCTTCATTGCTTAAATCAGTTGATTCTTTGTATCTTCTAAGTGGTTTTTCAATTTGAAAACGTTCTAGAAATTCCCATAATCTTAAAGCATATACAAAGTTGGTATCTTTTAAAATAATATTAGTTTTACGAATTGGTGATCTTACCGGAGTAGCATTTTTCATATTTTTCATAAATTGACTACTCATAAAATCTTCCAAAATATCTCTGACATATTCTATTTTTTGTTTCAAATCTACTGGTTTTTCATAAGGTCCGGATAATTTTTCATAATTAACAGATTTTAAAGATAAAGTAATATTTATATCTTCATTTTTAAATCTGGTATTAGCTTCATAATTAACTGTTTTAACCTCTTTACTGGAAGATTCTTCATCTTGATAAGCCAATTGATTTTCAACAAAAGTATGTAAATTGATTATTAAAGAATAAATGAAACGATTTTCATATAAATCAATAGTTTCTTCTTTAAAAATATTTAACATTTTAATTGGTTTAACTAAACCATCTTCATCTATTTCTTGAATTAATCCGGTATGTTGAGCTAAATGTTTAACTGATTCTTCAGAAATTTTCTTAGTTTTTTCAATAGGCAAAATATCTTCCTCTTGAACAATAAAACGACGTGGATTACGAATAATATTATCAATATAAGGAATAGCATCATGAATTGTTTCAACCCATGAGTAATCAATGGTTAATTTTTCACTACTTTTTTTAACCATTACATTGGATTTAGTCTTAGACATAAATATTTTTGGATCTTCTTCAGGTATACTATTAACTAAAGCTTGTAATTCATTATTCATAAGCATACTCCTTTAATTGTTATATAGTTTTCTTTAATCTTTCTAAGTAAGCAATACATTCTTTCATAGCACCTTCACCGAAGGTTTTATTTAAGAAATCAATAAATCCATCAATTTCATTACGAATATATGCTAAGTTTAATTGATCAAATTTTCTTAAAATTTTATGAGCAATTAAATAATCGATTGCTACTATTTCTTCTCCACCACAAGCAACATATGCCGGAACAAATTCTTTTAATTGTTTAACAATACGATTACCAAATGCTAAACGGAATTTTTCAATAACATAATCATCCATTAAAGATATTTTGTCTAAATTTTCTTGACTGACCGGATAATCGGTTTGAGCTTGTTTTAATATAGTTGAAAAGTAAGTACTAGATAAATTGATTGCTTCAGTTTTAGGTGCTTCAAATGGTCTACCTTTTTCGTCAATATTAATTGGCATAGCACGGTCGTATACTTTATCAGTAATCATGAATGTTGAATCATCATTATTGATTGTACCAATATACCACATATTGGTAGGAATCTTTAATCTACCGTTTTCGACTAATTTTGGATCACTTTCCCAAGCATTAGGTACTAAATCAATAATCCATTCCTCAGCACTCGGTAATTCCAAAATAGATAACATTTCAGCAAAATAATATTCAACACGAGAAATATTCATTTCATCTAGTAATGTTATATAAATATTATCTTTATACCTAGCTTCATACATTTTGGTTAAAACTTCGGTTTCATTAAATCTTTTGGTAAATTCGTTAAAATAACCAAACAACTCTGAAGAATCACGCCATGATGGTTGAACCGGTGCAATAACCGCATCATTTTTAACAAAGTTACCGAAAGCATAAGCTAAGGATGTTTTACCTGTACCGGATATACCTTGTAAAATAATCAACCTATTAGAAGCAAATGAGGCAATAAATAATCTTATTAAATTAATATTGTAATATAAGCCCATTTCCGAAGCTGCAAAATTTAAAAATCTATCACATAACTCTGATAAAGTAATGCTTGCATCATATGGCTCCGGTTCGTAGTTTTCCATAGATTCATCAACTTGGGATAGTTTAAAGAATCTACTTTCGCCTTCTTTTAATTTATTAACAATATTACCATTTTCATCATATTCAACTTCCCCATTTTCCGGATCACTCATAGCTAAATATTTTTGATTTTCACTTTTTAATTTTATTACTTCATTATTTAAATTATCAATTTCTTCTACTAAAGCTTGTTGATGACTGGCACGATGACGATATTTGAAATAACCGACTATTAATCGATAGATTAAAAAGAAAAATAAACCAAATAAAAGTAATAATGACAAACTGGCCAAAACTATCATGACAATTCCAGCCCCTGTTATATCTTTGTAATATTCTTTTATTACTTCAATATAATTTAAGACATTGAAGATTTGAAATAAAGATAAACCTATTTCCTTAAATAAATTAATTATTCCACTAAAGAAAGGTTCCATAAACTTTAGAAAAAAATCATTGTTTCCACTCATTATTTATTCTCCTTTTCATTTCCATAAACAAGTTCTTCATCTTCTATAAAATCATTCATTGTCTCTAAGATAATATTATCTTGTTTGGTTACTATTATTTGATTATTCTTCATAAATTCCTTACTAAATATATATTTGATATTTTGATCGATTTTTTCAATAATTGTTTCTTTATTACAATATATATAATAATCTAATTCATAATTATTTAATTGTTCTATTAAATCAGCGGTGGCTTCATTATTATCAATTAATAATTTTATATATTTAGAAGTAATCTTAGATTCTAACAATTTCTTATATTCTTTAATGTTTTTTTCTTTATTTAAGAATTTCTTTTTAATAGGAATTAAAAATGTACTTAAATTTCTTTTAGCTTGTAATTCTTTAAGTAAAGTAGATACAGCTAACTGAGCACTTATTATCGTAAAATTATCATCAATATTTTTTTGAAAATATATTTTTTGACTCTGCTCAGAATCATATTTTTCCAGTTCTTCAATATAGTAATTATATTGAGTTATATATAAATCTTTTTCATTATTAATTTTAATATACTTATTAAAGGAATTCTTATCACTTAATGACTCATAAATCTCTTTTTCCTTTGAGGCACTTTTCTTTATTGATTCAATTAATTTCTTAACATTTTTTTTACCACTATCTATTAGGAATATAAAGTTTATTTTATGATAATCATCAATATATTCATAAACTTGATTGTTATAATTAATACTTGATTCATTTATCTTACAAGTTAATTCATCTAATTTTAATGCCATCTGTAAATAAACAGCCATTAAGATTATTTCTTGTTCATTCTTAGCTAGATCAAATACCATATTATGTTTCATAAAATAATCATAAATAGCATTAATTTCTTTCGTTAGTTTATATTCATCTATATATGGACTTTCTATGAAAATCTTACTTATATCAAATTTAAGTTCAGCAAATAAATATCTGGTAATATATATATCAATTATATCTGACATTATTTCAGCTGCTCTTTTTTTATTTCTTAATATTTTTTTATGATCAACTGAGATAATTTGAGATATAAGATTAACATACTCTGCTAAGGTTCTTAATTTGTATTTGCTATAAGCGTTAATTAAATCAGCTATCACTTAAACAACCTCTATTCTATTCTATAATTCATTATAACAAACCAACACTTTTTATGCAACAAAAAAACTAGATATTCTGATAAAATATCTAGTTTGGTTTGATGAATAGTTACACTAATAAATGTAATAAAATTACAATTATCAGAATACGGTGTATTATCAGTACAAGCCGGTAACTACTTATCTTTTGGAGTTTCACCTCTCCATAACATATGTCATACTTAGCGCAGATAAGGCTTCCTCTTTCGAGAAAACTTCAGGGCTGAATACACAAATATTAATCATTTATTACGTTAATTAATAATTTAGTTAAAAATTATTAATAATTGAATAATAAATAATATCCAAATTATTTTTTTAAGAATAATTTGGTGCATACTTTTAAATAAATAAAAGTATGCAAGTCATTAATATTATGTATTACTACTCTAAGCAATTTTAGTATATCTAATATTTTTTAAAAAATCAATACTAAAATTTACTTTTTTGTCAATTTTTGTCAAAAATTTAAAAAAGGCTTATTTTTTAGCCTTTTTATGTAGCTGTAAACATCATTAAAATTGATATTACCAAAAGAACCATAACTCCTACACCAGTTGTAACAAGCATAACCATTGTTTTGCTTTCCATTTTTTCTAGACGTTCCTTATATCTGGCTTCTCTGGCTTTTTGTTGTAGACTGGAAATGTTTCTACTAAATGTTAATAATTGCTCTTGTTTTCTTTCATTACTACCTAATGATAAACGAAACAAAAGTCTCATCATACGCATTGAATCTCTGACCGGATATTCTTTGGCAAATTCCATATAAGGATTAATAGTTGAATCACCGGCATTGATCTTTTCAATTAAAGTTTTTAAACCTTCCTTAAAAATATTCGGAGCTTCCTCAATAGATTTACCTAAGGCAACGGGAACTGTATAATGTTGAACCAAAATTTCTAAATTTTTTAAATAATAAGGTAACATTAAATCTATTTTATGTAGATGAGATTTATAATATTTTTTTAATTGCAAATATGATAGTTTAAAAACACCATAGCCTGCTATTAAACAAAATAAAATATTGGCATAATTTAAATCGGTTATAAATAAGAAAACCATCATTAAAATTACTAATAAACCATTACGCAAACGAACATTGAATAATTTTTCAACATCAACAGAATCTCCGTACTTGGCTTTGGCATAAAATTCAAAATCCTTTTCTTTTAACTTTTTAAATAAATCAGAATTATCCATAACAAATTTATTTGTACTGATACTTCCGTTATATTCCAAAATAATATAAATCAAAACCCCAAGTATTAAAATTTCTAACATCATAATTACTCTACCCCCGTATCTTCATTATAGAATTTTTCACCGGAAATAAGGAAATAAGTATTAATGATGATAATTAAATGAAGTAAAACTTGAACATACCATTCATCTAACATTTTAATGTAATTTTCGGTACCCAATAAGAATTGAGTTAACATAACCAGTAAATATAATCCAAATCCAAATGTTAAGAATTTTTTATGAAAAGCACCACGATCCATTTTATCACGATAAACACCTTCAACAAGCATATCAATATCAAGAAGCATATTTTCTAGTGATTCTCCAGAATCTTTAGCGCCTTCCTTAGTAATTTGTAAAAATAATTGATGCATATTCTTAACCATATAATATGGATATTTATCGTTAAAATATTTAATTGATTCTTCAATAGTACCATTTTGATAAGCTAAATCAATCATTAATTTAACATCATCTACAACGGGACTTTCTAAAACTCCAGATTCATACACACCTTCCAAAGCCTTAACAAAGCTTTGAGTAGTATTAAATTCCATAATAACATTGGTTGTATAAACTTGAATTTGTTCAAATAAGAACTCACTATAAATTCTCTGACATCTTAAATAAGCCAAATATGGTATAAAAGCTATAGATCCAACAGCATAGAAAATAGCCCAAAAAATACTTGAAAAATATAAATAAGCTATACCGGCACCTATAACTCCAAAAAAAACAACTTGAGATACATATTCTTTGGCAGTATATTCTTGACCTAGCTCTTTAGTTTTTTCACGAACCATTTGAAAGCTATAGGGAGCATATTTCTCATATAGATTATTTATTTCTTTCATTAAGAATCTATAAAAATTATCACCGGTATTTTTACGGTAAGTGATAACAAATATAGCAATTAAGATTAGTAATACTAATTCCATAGCCTAACCTCCTT
>JAAYPA010000063.1 GCA_012520055.1 Mollicutes bacterium | reverse complement strand
GTGGCTAATTTATTTGGAACAGAAACAGATACAACAATCACTGTAGAAGCTGGCCAAATGGACATAGAATATGATGGTGGCCCTAATATCACTATAGGTAATTTTGAACCATCAAGTGAACCTATAGTCACTAAAACAATTTCAATCACGGGCAACAGCACTTTAGATAGTGATAACTTAGGTTATATAGTAACTTTAATTATTGATGAGAACACTTTTACAGAAGGTGCTTTTTAAGTTATACTTTAAATAGTTATAATACCGGAAATAACGGTTTAATAATACAAGCTATAACTGAAAATATACCAATAGAATCATCAAATATTGTTTTAGGTTCAGGTTATTTTTCGGGAGTAATAGAGGAAAAAGTACATAATTATGAATTAAACATATATTTTTTAAATACTAATGAAGATCAATCTACTGATATGGAAGCAAGTTTTAGTGCTCATGTTTACACTGAAAAATATAATCCATGTGTTAGTGGTGAATGTTTATATAACAAAATTCTTGCACAAGAAGGCGGTAAGGCGACAATTATTGCAAAAGAAGAACCGAATTTTTGGAATATTGCTACAGCAGAAGATACAGGTTTATATGCGATGCAAGACGAATATGGGATGAGTTTTTACTATCGAGGAAATAAAAATCTTTTAAATAATAATATTATTTTTGGTGGTTTTCAGTGGAAAATTATTCGTATTAATGGAGATGGTTCGGTAAGACTAATTTATAATGGAACATGTCCAAATGATACTTGCACAATAAATTCGACCGGGATAAATACTCAAATTGGTGATAGCCCATGGCATAGTATTGAATCTCTTAGTAATGCGGATGCCAAATATTTGGGGTATATGTTTGGTGGAGCTAATGGAGTGGCATCAACTTCAAGAGAAGAAGCTCTTCGAAACGAAACATCATCAGATATTAAAGTAGTTTTAGAAAACTGGTATAAGAACAATATATATGGTGAACCATTTGAATCAATGATTGTTGATAATTTATTTGTAATGACCGCCAATTAAGACATGAAATCGGTGGAAATCCAACCGGGCCCGGGTATGGTAATTTGGGAATATTTACTATATATGCCGCTCGTTTTAGATTATATGAAGAAGGATATGCTACTTTAGATTGTGATAATCAAAATGACAGATTTACTGTTAATGATACAACAATTGGAAATGGTGCACTAACATATCCGATTGGACTTATTTCAGTAGATGAAGCATCTATGGCGGGCTTAGTGGCGGAAACAGAAAATACTTCTAATTATTTATATAATAATTTAGATTATTGGGTATTTACTCCTAGTTATATGACTGATGAAGGATATCCTGATGTATTTATCATTAGAGATTATGGTGGTATTAATAATACGGGAATTGGAGCAGAAATAAATGTCCGCCCGGTCATATCAATTGATTCTAGGATATATGTAACCGGATGGTAGTGCTGCAAATCCTTATAAACTATTATAAAAAATCTTTATAAATTTAAAGATTTTTTATTTTATAATAAATTAGCACTCATATATTGACAAGTGCTAAATATAATAATATAATGAGACTAGCACTTGAAGAAAAGAAGTGCTAACTTAAGGAAGTGATAGTTTGAACGATCGTCAAAGAGAGCTACTTAAAATTATCGTAGAGAATTATATTAAAACGGTAAAACCGGTAGGTAGTAAATCACTGGTAAAAAAACTAAAATGTTCCAGTGCTACCATTCGAAATGATATGGCATACTTAGAATCACTGGGTTATTTAGAAAAAACTCACTTATCTAGTGGTAGAGTTCCAAGTGAAACCGGGTATAAATACTATGTCGATAATTTAATGAAACCAAAAGAAATATCCGGTGATGATGTATTAAAACTACAAACCATACTAAGTAATAAAGATTTGGAAGTCAGTGATGCTATCCTAAAATGTATGGAAATCATCAGTGAAATTACAAACTATACCAGTATTATTTTAGGTAAAGAAAGTAAAGATCAAAAATTAAAACAAGTAAATATTGTGCCGATAGATAATCGTAAAGTAGTAGCAGTATTAATTACCAATACCGGACATGTAGAAAATAAACAAACTATGATTTCAGAATCAATTGATATTAATGAAATTGTTAAATCATGTGAAATTATCAATAAAAATTTAGTTGGTACTCCTTTAGGAGAAATTAATGCTAAATTAGAATACGAAATAAAACCAATTATTGCTTCAAAAATTAAGCAATATGAAGAAGTTATGATTTTCTTTCAAGAAGCTTTTAATGATTTTACTTTTAAACGAAGTGATGTTTTCTTTACTGGTAAGACTAATATCTTAAAACAACCAGAATATAATCATCCAGATAAAATTAAAGGTATAATTAGTAAATTAGAAAATATCGAATTAATTAAAAAAATTGAAACTGATAATCAAGGAATTAATATCTATATTGGTGAAGAAAGTAAATTTGATGAAGATGTAACCATTATTAAAACCAGTTACAAACTAAAGGGTGAAGAAGGAACTATAGCAATTATCGGCCCCAAAAGAATGGAATATGCCAAAGTAGTTTACTTATTACAATTCCTAAAAAATTATTTAGAAAGGGAATAGACGTGGAAAAACAAGAAAAAACGAAAAAGAAAAAAGTTAAAGTTAGTGAAGATATTAAAAAGATTAAGGTAGAGTTTGATAAATTAAAAGAAAATTTTACTATACTTAATACTGAACTTGCTAATGAAAAGGATAAAAATTTAAGAGTTCAAGCAGAATTTATGAATTATAAACGTAGAAGAGAAGAAGAAATTAGTTTGATGTTTAAATATGCTGATGAAGATTTTATCTCTAAGCTTCTACCGGTTATTGATAATTTCGAAAGAGCTATCAAATTAGACGATCATGATTTAACTGATGAACTATCTAAATTCCTTGCTGGATTTAAAATGATCTATGGTAATCTTATAGATATTTTAAATAAAAGTGAGGTTAAAGAAATTGAAGCATTAGGGATAGAATTTAATCCTAATTATCATCAAGCCGTAATTATGGAAAAAAATGAAAATAAACCTGCCGGAGTAGTATTAGAAGTACTCCAAAAAGGTTATATGTATAAAGATAAAGTTATTAGACCAGCCATGGTCAAAGTTAATGAATAGGAGAGTGATATAAATGGCAAAAATTATTGGTATTGATTTAGGTACAACTAATAGTGCCGTAGCTGTAATGGAAGGTGGCGAACCAAAGATTATTGTTACTCCAGAAGGAGACCGTACAACCCCATCTGTTGTAGCTTCTAAAAATAATGAAGAATTAGTAGGTATTACCGCTAAAAGACAAGCAGTAACTAATCCAAACAATACTATTTCTTCTATTAAAAGAATAATGGGTACTAGTAAAAAAGTAAAAATGGATGGTAAAGATTACACTCCGGAAGAAATTAGTGCCAAAATCTTAATGAAATTAAAAAAAGATGCAGAAAGTTATTTAGGTGATCAAGTAACTAAAGCGGTTATTACTGTTCCGGCATATTTTAACGATGCTCAAAGACAAGCAACTAAAAATGCTGGTCGTATTGCTGGATTAGAAGTTGAAAGAATTATCAATGAACCTACCGCAGCAGCCCTTGCTTATGGTCTTGATAAACAAAATAAAACTCAAACAGTTTTGGTTTATGACTTAGGTGGTGGGACTTTCGACGTTTCGGTACTTGAAATTGGTGAAGGTGTTTATGAAGTAAAATCTACTGCCGGTAATAATTCTTTAGGTGGAGATGATTTTGATCATCGTATTATGGATTATCTTGCCTCTGAATTTAAGAAAGAAACCGGTATTGACTTAAGCAAAGATAATATGGCAATGCAAAGAGTTAAAGATGCCGCTGAAAAAGCCAAGAAAGACTTATCCGGCCTTACCACAACAAATATTAACTTACCATTCTTAAGTCAAACTAGTGATGGCCCAGTTCATATGGATATCAATTTAACTCGTGCTAAATTTGAAGATTTATGTCGTGACTTATTTGATTCAACTCTAGATGAAGTTAAAAAAGCTTTAAAAGATGCTAAACTTGCTGCTAAAGATATTGATGAAGTAATTTTAGTTGGTGGATCAACCAGAATTCCATATATTCAAGATTTAGTTAAAAAAGAATTAGGTAAAGAACCAAATAAATCAGTTAACCCTGATGAAGTAGTTGCTACAGGTGCGGCTATTCAAGGTGGTGTCTTAGCTGGTGAAGTTGATGATTTAGTACTTTTAGATGTTACACCACTATCACTTGGTATTGAAACTTTAGGTGATGTCATGACTGTTTTAATTCCAAGAAATACTACTATACCTACATCTAAATCACAAGTTTTCTCAACTGCTGCAGATAATCAACCTGCTGTAGATATTCACGTATTACAAGGTGAAAGACCAATGGCTTCCGATAATAAAACCTTAGGTCGTTTCCAATTAGGAAATATTCCACCTGCACCACGTGGTATACCACAAATTGAAGTTACCTTTGATATTGATGCTAATGGTATCGTTCATGTCAAAGCTAAAGATTTAGGTACAAATAAAGAACAATCAATTACTATAACAGCTTCAACAAATCTATCTGAAGAAGAAATTCAAAAAATGATGAAAGAAGCAGAAGAAAATCGAGAAGCTGATGAACAACGTAAAGAAAAAGCTAATGTTCGTAATGAAGCTGATCAAGTTATCTTTGCTACTGAAAAAGCCATCAAAGATTTAGGTGAAAAATTATCTGACGATGATAAAAAAGAAGCAGAAGAAAAGCTTGAAGAACTAAAAAAAGCTTTAGAAAAAGATGACATAGATGAAATTAAGAAAGCTACCGAAGCTTTAAATGAAAAAGCAATGGATCTAGCTACTAAAGTTTATGAAGAAGCAGCTAAAACAGCAGAAGCTAATAAAGATAATAAAGACGAAGATAAAGATGATTCTAAACCGGAAGAAGCAGAATTTGTTGATGAAAAATAAAAAAAGTTCTAGAATAACTAGAACTTTTTGCGGAGGTAAATATGGACTATGAATCTAGAGATAAGGTAGAAGAAGCCTATAAATGGGATTTAACTTCTAGGTATAAAAATGATAATGCTTGGGAAAAAGAATATAAACAACAACTTAAAAATTATAAAAAGATTGGCGAATATGAAGGTAAAGTTTTAGAAAGTGCCGATACTTTATTAGAAGTATTGAACACTTTCTTTGCCATTCAATTAAAGATTTTAAAAATATATGTTTATGCTCATTCCAAACATGATGAAAATGTTGAAAATTCTAAATATAATTTAATGTTTAATGAGGCATTATCTTTATATTATAAATTTATTGAAGCCAGTTCATATTTAAAACCAGAAATTTTAAAAGGTAATAAATCGACTTTAGATAAATATCTGAAAAGTTCTAAATTAAAAAAATATCATTTCTATTTATCAAAATTAATTAGAGAAAAAGAGCATACTTTATCGGAAAATGAAGAAAGAATAATTTCTAAATTAAGCTCCACTAGCGATTTAAATAGTAACATTAGTGAAGTTTTAACTAATGGCATTATTGATTACGGAAAAATAATCGTTGATGGGGTTGAAACTGTATTAACCAATAATAATTATCGAGATATTATTACCAATAAAAACCGTAATACGCGTAAAGAAGCATACAATATGATGACATCAAGTTTAAAAAAATATGAAACTCTTTATGGTATGAATTTAGCAGGCAGTATGAAATTTGTTAAAAATTTAGCAGAAACATATAAATTTTCAACTGTTTTGGAAATGGATTTATTTGAATCTAATATTCCTAAAGAGGTTGTATCTAATTTATATAAAACTGTAGAAAAAAGATTAGATGTTTTAAGAAAATATTATTTAATGATTAAAAGATCTCTGGGTTTAGAGGAATTGGAATGCTATGATTTAAGGGCTGAATTAGTAAATGATAATCTTACTTTTACAATTGAAGAAGCTAAACTACTATTAGAACAAGCATTAGGTATTTTAGGTGAAAATTATTTAAAGATTTTGAATAAGGCCTTTGAAGAGCGTTGGATAGATTTTGGCACCTATAAAGGTAAAACATCATCGATTTATGCAACCGGCAATTATGGTGATCATCCTTTAGTTTTAACAAATTATCTAGGCAAATTTCATGATATCAGTACTTTAGCTCATGAACTTGGCCATGCCATAAATTTTGAATTAAGTATGATTCAAAACTATCATGACTGGGGTGGAGATTTATTAACTGCCGAAGTGGCATCACTTACTAATGAAATATTATTTTCCGACTATATAATCAAACATAGTAAAGATAAAAATTTAAAATTAAAAGCAATATCTAACTTGCTTCAAATCATTGAAAATAATTTATTTGGAGCATGTATGGAAGGAAAATTCGAAAATATTATATATGAAAAACTGGAAAACGGCGAAGAAGTAGATGCTTTAATATTTAATGATATTACATATGATATTCGTCAAAAATATTATATGGATACTGTTAAACTAGATGACCGAGCTAAAACTACTTGGATTAGAAGAATGCATTATTTCTCACCATATTATTTATTTAAATATGCAACAGGTATTTCCAGTGCTCTTTATATTGCCAAGAACATAATTGAAAATAAAAATAATATGAAAGAAAAATATTTAAAATTCTTAACTAAGGGTGGATGTGATTATCCAACCAATTTATTAAAAGAAATAGGAATAGATTTAACTAAACCAAAAGTAATTAATGAAGCCATAGACTACATGGACTACTTAATTGACGAATTTAATAGAATAAGCGAGGAGTAAATATGGCCAAAAAAGATTATTATGAAATTTTAGGAGTTAATAAAAATGCTACTGATGATGAAATTAAAAAAGCTTTTCGTAAGTTAGCTAAAGAATATCATCCTGATGTTAATAAAGACCCGGGAGCAGCCGAAAAATTTAAAGAAATAGGCGAAGCTTATTCGGTATTAGGTGATTCATCCAAAAGAAAACAATATGATCAATTTGGTTCAGCAGCTTTTGAAAATAATGCCGGTGGCTTTGGAGGATTTTCTGGTGGTTTTTCCGGATTTGATTTTGATGATTTAGACCTAGGTAGTATTTTTGAACAGTTCATGGGTGGTACCTTTGGAGGACGAAGTCGAACTAATACAAAAAGAGCAACAAGAGGTGAAGACTTTTTAATTAAAATGGATTTAACTTTTGAAGAAGCAATTTTCGGTACTGAGAAAAAATTTGATATCAGTATTGATGAACGCTGCTTTGATTGCAATGGTGAAGGTGGTCATAATGCCGAAACCTGTTCTCAATGTCATGGAAGAGGTAGGGTTATAACCGAACAAAGAACCATTTTGGGAATGTTTCAAACCGAAACTACTTGTCCATACTGTAAAGGTCAAGGAAAAATTTTTAAAAAAAGTTGTTCAACTTGTCGTGGAAAAGGTGTTGTTAAACAAAAGAAAAATATTAATTTAAGAATACCTAAAGGTGTTAATTCCGGAGATCAGATGCGTATGAGTGGTAAAGGTTCTGCCGGCTTAAATGGTGGGCCAAATGGAGATATTTATATTGAATTTAAAGTCAAAGATCATCCTTTATTTAAAAGAGATGATAATGATATATATTTGGAAGTACCACTTACCATTACCGAAGCAGCTTTGGGATGTACAAAAAAAATTCCGACTATTCATGGAACTGAAAAATATTCATTTTCATCCGGAACTCAAAGTAGTGAGCAAATACGTTTAAAAGGTAAAGGGATATATTCTGAAAAAACTAAATCTACTGGTGATATGTATTTAATTACCAAAGTAATTATTCCAACTAAATTAGATCGCAAACAAAAATCTTTATTAAATGATCTAGATGACACAGATTTAGATGAAGATGTAGTATTTAGACAATATAATAAATATTTATAGGAGTTTTAAACTCCTTTTTTTATGCTTTTCGCAAATATGGAAATTATACTAATATAAAAATTAGTGTTGTATTAGGTGGAGTTAACCAAAAATCCCAAGTAAGTACTTTAAAACAAGGAGTGGATATTTTAGTAGCTACTCCAGGAAGATTACTAGATTTAATCAAACAAAAACATGTTAATATGGATTTTATTGAAACCGTAGTTTTAGATGAATCAGATACAATGTTAGATATGGGATTTATTAATGATGTTAAAAAGATACTTGCCAAAGTACCTCAAAATCATCAAACTTTATTGTTCTCAGCTACTATGCCAACTGAAATTAAAAAATTGGCTCTAGAATTATTAAAAAATCATGTTACTATTAAAATAGATTTGGTTTCATCGGCAGCACCTAATATTAATCAATCACTATATTTTGTTGATAAAAGTAATAAAGTAAATCTTTTATTAGATTTATTTAAAAAACAAAAAATAGAGTCGCTATTAATATTTACTCGAACTAAAATGGGTGCTAATAAATTAAGTAAAGCTTTAAATGAATATAAAATACCTAATGAAGTAATTCATGAGGTTGTAGTTACAGCATTCATACAAGTTACAGGCTATTACAAATAAATTGATAAATTATCCAATATATGGTAATATAATAAATATGAGAGGAGATATTATATGAAGATTTTAAAAAAAAGAATATTTCAAATTATATCAATTGCAGTATTTATAATAGCAATTAGCTTTATTGTGTATTCCTCAACTAGACCGGTTTATGCTGATGATACTGTAGATATGGGGCTATTTAATACTAAAATAGCTGAGCTACAAGAACAAATTGATAGTTTAACAACAGAAATAAATACTTTAAAGGAAGAAAATATTAGCCTAAATAATGAAATTAAAGATAATTCAGATACAATGAAAGAATTAGAAAATATTATTAATGCAAAAGACAAAGAAATATTGAAACTCAATAAGTGGTATAATAAAAATAAAGAATTGTATACTACAACTACGACATTTGAAGATGGAACAAAAGCATATTATAATGCAAACTTTATCAAAACAAGACTAAAAGAATTCTTCGAACAAAACTAAGAGCATAACGCTCTTTTTTATTTACCAATAGAAAGGGAGGTAATACAATGGCAGAAATAAAATTTTATAGTGATTATCCTAATACAGATGTGCCTGATGATTCAGAAACTGCTAATGATATAACAAATAGTTTATTAAGCGGCTGGATACCAACAGGGGAAACATGGACGTATTCAAGCGTAGATGACCCAACTGGAGTAATAACAATAGTTGGGGATAAAACAACAAAATATAGTCTAGGAATGAGAATTAAATTTACAAATGGTGGCAATACAATATACGGGATAATAACTGCAATAAGTTATTCTAGCCCCAACACTACATTGACTTTTT
Organism: Mollicutes bacterium; assembly: GCA_012520055.1. Classification (GTDB taxonomy): domain Bacteria; phylum Bacillota_I; class Bacilli_A; order RF39; family UBA660; genus DUUS01. The sequence goes on along the minus strand of JAAYPA010000063.1, from coordinate 1,526 downwards.
TACACGAGATAGATCCTACAGATAGTTTAGCACTTCATTTAATGGGGGATAGTGCGATAACTGATAACTATTATAGTAGTATGAAAGTTCCTTTTGGATTTCCATCAAGCAAAGTAATATTTTAATAGCAACAGATGTTGCTGCTCATGGTATCGATATTAAAGGATTATCTCATGTTTTAAATTATGATTTACCAGACCAAGCAGAAACTTACGTTCACCGTATTGGTAGAACGGGTAGAGCAGGAGCAACAGGTATAGCAATATCTTTTTGTGATAATAGTCAAAGAAAAAATCTTAAAAATATTCAAGGCTTACTTAATAAAGAAATTGTTGTGGTATACGATCATGACTACCACGTTAACGAAGTAATAACTGAAAAAAAATCATTTAATAGAAATAAATCTTTTTCTAAGAAAAAGAATAATTATGGAAGAAACAAGCTAAAACCAAACAATAATAGAAATGAACATACAAAAAGTTTTGATAGAAACGATCAAAATGAAAGAAATAATAATTATAGTTACAAAAAAAATGATGCAAATCGTTATAGAAAAAAATCAAATTCTTACGGTAACAAAAAAACGGCACGTAAAAGACCTGAAAGAAGTTATAAATAAAAAAATCTTGTAAAAGATTTTTTTTAAAATAATTACATATTTATATGCTATAATTATAATGGTGATTAAAGATGAAGAGGATAAAAGAAATTGAAGGGCAAAAAAAAGCCAATAAAGATATCTTATTAGATAATTTACCCTATATAATTATTATTTTAATCATAATAATTATTCGTGCCTTTATTGCTACACCAATCAGAGTTAATGGAGATAGTATGGATCCTACTTTACAAGATGGTGAAACTATGATTTTAAATAAATTAGGTATGAAAACTGCCGGTATTAAAAGATGGGATATAATCGTTATTAAAACCGATGACAGTTATTTGATAAAAAGAGTTATTGGATTACCCGGAGAAAGCATTAAATATGAAAATGGCAAATTATATATTGCCGGTAAAGAAATAAAAGATAATTATTCCTTAACTAAAACCGAAGATTTTGAAGAAACAATAGTAGGTAAGAATGAATATTTTGTTATGGGAGATAATCGTTTTATATCTAAAGATAGTAGAAAAATTGGTACTATTGATAAATCAGAAATTTTAGGAAAAACTAATATTATTGTTTTTCCATTTAATCGTTTTGGGTTAGTAAAATGAATTATTTAATTTATTCGTTTTCTTTAAGATTACTCTATGACGAAATAACTAAAATCACTGGTGATAATCCTAATATTATTAGAATGAATTTAGATGAAGTTACTATCGATGATGTGATAAATGAGTGTTCTTATTATTCTTTACTAAATGAAACAAAATATATCATAGTTAATAATTTCAAACTAAATAAAGATAATAGTGATATTTTAAAATATTTAAAAGATCCACATCCTCAAACTGTTTTGATTTTAATTACTGATTCTTTAGATAAAAGAAGTACAATTTATAAAGAATTTAATAAATAT
>JAAYPA010000062.1 GCA_012520055.1 Mollicutes bacterium | reverse complement strand
TATTATCAAAGTATTAATCTTAGAAAGATGTTATATAAGTATTAGGAGTGAGTAATATGACAACATTTAAAGATATTTTTAAAAGTAAATTTTTAGAACAATTTATGAATAATATTTCTATTTCCACGGTAGTAATAACTTTAGGAATTGCTGCTATATTTTCTTTATGGGTATTTTTTGTTTATAAATTAACTACCAAAAATATGGTTTATTCAAAAAGCTTTAATAATGCTATGGCATTAATGTCAATTATAACAGCAGCAATAGTGTTATCAATGCAAGCCAATATAGTTGTTTCTTTAGGTATGGTTGGTGCATTATCTATTGTAAGATTTAGAACGGCTATAAAGGAACCTCGTGATTTAATGTTCTTATTTTGGGCTATTAGTAACGGGATTATTATTGGAGCAAATATTTACGCAATAGCATTATTTTTATCAATTATTATTACTATTGCTATGTTTATTTTAGATTTGATTCCCTCTAAAGCTCTACCATGTTTGTTATTAATTAATTGTGATAATTTCAAAACAGAAGAAAAAGCAATAAAGATATTACAAAACAAAAAAATTAAATATCATATTAAATCTAGAAATGTTTCTGAACAAAGAATCGATTTACTACTTGAATTATCGGCTTCAATGTATGATAATTTAATTGAAGATATTTCAAAAATAAAAGGAATAATTAATTTAAACTTGATATCTCAGGATGGAGAATCTCAGTTTTAAACTAAAAAAGAGAATCAAAGATAAAACTTTGTAAAACCGGTGAAAGAATGAAGAAAATCAAAAAATGGTATCAAGAAAATTTATTTAGTGTTATTTGTATTTTAATAGTATGTATTATATTAATAGCCCCATTATTATCTCCAAGCTATGTTTGGGGTCATGATTCGGCTTTTCATATCTCAAATATTAAATCTTTAGTTACTTCAATATCGAAAGGGAACTGGTTCTTTCCTAAAATATATCCAATTATTGCTAATAATTTTGGATATGGAACCGGATTATTTTATGGGCAACTTCCTCATATGATTGTTGCGTTATTAAAAATATGTATAGGTATGTTTTTTGATATTTCAATAATAGATAGTATGAAAATAGTTCACTTTGTTACTTTGTTTTGTTCAGCATTTTTCATGTATTTATTTACAAAAAAAGTTACGAATAAGAAGCTAATAAGTTTAGTTGGAGCTATAATTTATATTACTTTTCCATATCGTTTATCCGAAATATACGTTAGAGATGCTTTTGCTGAAAATATAACTTTTGTCTTTTTACCACTTATTTTTTATGGTTTATATGAACTTTTATATGGCAAAAGCAGTTCAAAATTTTATATACCATTTATTATTGGTACATCGGCACTGGTATTGACCCATACAATTACAACGTTTTATACGGCTTTAATTGTATTTATATATTTATTATTTAATTTTAAAAAAGTATTTAAGAAAGATATTATTAAAAAAATTTGTATAGCACTTTCTTTTATATTTTTCTTAACTAGTTTTTATACTATACCGCTTATAGAACAAAAACTACATGCTAATATAAATATTTTTACCAATCATGAATTATTTAATAGTAATAATGTTTCAATTCGCAGTTTATTCCTTTCTAATTTGTTTCCTTTTGCCGGAAATCAAAGTATGGATGGAATAGTTTATTATTTATTAATTCCAACAATTATGATGTTATTGTTTAGTATATATAATTATAAAAATATAAAATTAGATAATAAAGAGATGTTTTTACAATTTTTTATAATTGGATCTATATGTTTATTAATGACAACTAATATATTTCCTTGGAAATATATGCCTAAAATGTTATTATATATTCAATTCCCGTGGCGATTATTAGTTTTTGTAACTTTTTTCTATAGTTTATCATCTATATTAATCTTAATAACTTTAAAAGATAATTTAATTAAACCGGTTAGTTATTTTTTAATTATGATATTCCTTATATTAAGTGTAGATAGTATAAATCTAACTAGATTAATTACGTACACCGAAGATCAAGTTAATGCTAGTACTTCCGGAATCGGTGCTATAAATGATTATTTACCTAGTAAAGTTTTAAAAAACTATGAATATTATAATCACCGTGGTAAAGATTTAGTTATTACTTCAGGTAGTGGGGATGCTTCACTAAACAGTTTATCTGTCCCTTTCACTAATTTTGATATTTATGTTGAAAAAGGACCAATGACAGTAGAATTTCCTATGTTATATTATTATGGGTATACATCATATTGTACTAATAAGAAAAAAGAGCCGTTAGAAGTTAAGGAAAGTAAAAATGGTTTTGTTGAAGTTGTTTTTGATAAAAGCTGTAATGCAACATTGAATTTCACCGGTTCTACCTTAACTAAAGTTTCTTATTATTTAACTTTATTAACATTGATTACTTTTATATATTTTGTTGTAAAGATAACTTTAAGAGAAAAGAACGTGATGAAAAAATGAGTAAAGCTTTTAATCCTTAGGATAATGTAAATTATTACAATCAAATTATGGAGGTATTTATGGAAAAAATTAGTATAGTTGTTCCTTGTTATAATGAACAAGAATCAATTCCGTATTTTTATAAGGAAGTAAAAAAAGTTATCAAGAAAATGAGTAATCTTTCTTTTGAATTACTTTTTGTTGATGATGGATCTAAGGACAATACACTACAGGTTGTAAAAGAATTAAGTGAAAAAGATAATTTAGTAAGATATATTACTTTTTCGAGAAATTTTGGGAAGGAAGCAGCAATGTTAGCTGGTTTGGAAAACGCTACCGGAGACTATATAACAATAATGGATGCTGATTTACAAGATCCACCGGCACTACTTCCTGAGATGTATCGTTTAATTAAAGAAGAAGGCTATGATACGGTAGGAACTAGAAGAACGACCAGAGAAGGAGAACCAGTAATCAGAAGTTTTTTTGCTCGAAAATTTTATAAAATAATTAATAAAATGTCTAAAGTAGAAATGGTGGATGGAGCAAGAGACTACAGATTAATGACTAGACAAGTCGTTGATTCAATAATTTCTATAAAAGAATATAATCGGTATTCAAAAGGTTTATTCAGCTTTGTAGGTTATAAAACTAAATGGATAGAATTTGAAAATGTTGAAAGAGTTGCCGGTACCACAAAATGGTCTTTCTGGAAATTATTTAAGTATGCTTTAGAAGGAATAGTAGCATTTACAACAGCGCCTTTATCTTTAGCATCAGTTTTAGGTGTAATATTATGTATTTTTTCATTTATTGGTATAATAGTAATTATCGTAAAAACTTTAATGTTTGGAGATAAAGTAAGTGGTTGGCCTAGTCTTGCATGTATATTGCTTTTTGTAAGTGGCGTGCAGTTACTATGTATGGGAATTATAGGTCAGTATCTAGCTAAGACTTATCTTGAAACCAAAAAAAGACCTATATATATCATTAAGGAAATGAAGTAATAAATTTTTATCAAAAAAATAGAATTATTACTTGAAATATCTAAGTTAATATAAGATAATTTAATTGAAGATATTTCCAAAATAAAAGGAATTACCAATTTAAACTAGATATCTCAGGATGGAGAATTTCAGTTTTAGAAGTGCGGGGTTTTTATGAAGTTTCTAGAATTTATAGCAATATTTTGCGCGCCAATATTTGGAATATTATTTACTGAAGATAAATTAAATGGAAAGGATTTAATTTTAAAGTATTTAAGACATTTAGTACTATCTAATTTAATATCTATATTTATTGTTTATATTTTTACAGGTAGTATCGAAATGATTTTTACTTTAATATTATTTGTAAAATATACAGCCTTAAATTTATTTATAACAATTAGCACATCTTTAGTAGAACTAATTATTAAAAAAAATATAGAGGTGGATTTAAATGTTAAAAGTAAAAAAAATTAAATCCATCTTATTTCATTCATTAGTTTTATTTATTATTTTAATCTTGATATTAGGAATGCATATTTACGAAGTATATGGAACTATAGATTTTAAACAAATTCTTTTTCATATTGAGTTTCCTTTTAAAAAGAACAGTGGAAATTTTGTTACAGCTGGTTTTTACTATGTAATACCAAGATTTGTGGCAGTAATTATAATCTATTTTATTGTCTATTATCTATATCGAAAAATTGATATAACTGTTACGTTTCGTAAAATCAAAACATTTAGTTTAAATATAATTATTAAGAAATTTAGATGGGTCTGGGTTGGACTATTATTTGTAACTACTTTATTTATATATAATAAATATTTCTTAATTTTTGATACTATTGAAAATTTTATAATATCAACTGAAATATATGAAAATTATTATGTAAATCCCAGAGAAGTTAAAGTAACTATGCCGGAAAAGAAAAGAAATTTGATTTATATTTATTTTGAATCATTGGAGACAGCCGATTTATCCGAAAAAAATGGTGGATATCGTTATCAATCGATAACTCCGGAAGTTGAAGAATTAGCTAAAGAAAATATTAATTTTTCTCATACTAATAAACTAGGTGGGTTTTATCAAGTGCCGGGTACAACTTATACTGTTGCTGCTATGATAGGTCAAACAGCAGGTTTACCTCTTATTCCAAGTGGAAAACGAAATGGTAATCAACAAGATTTATATCATGGAACCTTAACTAATATTTATACATTAGGAGAAATATTAGAAGATAATGGTTATCAAAACTATTTTATGATGGGTTCAGATCGTTATTTTGCTGATCGTGCCGGTTATTTATATGCTCATGGTAGTTATGATGTTTTTGATTACAATACAGCTGTCATCAGAAAGTTTATCCCAACCGGATATGATATTGACTGGTGGGGTTTTGAAGATAAAAAACTTTATGAGTATGCTAAAATTCGTTTAAAAGAAATTACAAAAAATGATGAACCGTTTAACTTTTCTTTACTTACAGTTGATACTCATCCACATGGTGGTTATTTAGATGAAACATGTGAAGTGGATGAAAGTTTAACTCATTATGAAAATGTATATAAATGCGGTAGTAAAATGTTATATGATTTTATAAAATGGCTTCAAAAACAACCATTTTATAAAAATACCACTGTTATTATATCCGGTGATCACTTAAATATGGCTAAAGCCGATATTCGTGATACAATGCCTGATAATTATGATCCTACCGTTTTAAATATTATTATGAATTCACCGATAACTACCAATTGTTATAAAAATCGAATAATGACTACCTTTGATATGTTTCCTACTACATTAGCTGCTTTAGGAGTAGAAATAGAAGGAAATAGATTAGGGTTAGGAACAAATCTATTCTCATGTGATAATACCATTGCTGAAGAAATTGGTTTAAAATATTTTAGTAATGAATTATCTAAAAACTCATTTTATTACAAAACTTGCTTGTTAAATGGTAAATGCAAAAAAGAGACTATTAAATAGCCTTTTTTTTTGTTAGAATAGCATTGAGGTATGAAGTTATGAAACTATATTTATATGATTGGGATGGCACTATTTATGATGGTGATTCATCCTTAGATTTTATTTTATATTGTATTAAAAAAAATAAAAAATTAATTTGGTTTTTTACAAAAAAGATTACTTATTTTTTTAAGTATTTGTTTAAATTTATTGATATTACCAAATTTAAAGAAGAAATATTTTCTTTTTTAAAAACTATTGATGATGTTGATAAATTTGTTGAAGAATTTTGGGAGCAAAATAAGCATAAAATTAAAAAGTTTTATTTAGATAAAAAACATGATAAAGATATCATTATTTCGGCATCACCGGAGTTTTTATTAAAACCGATATGTACAGAGCTTGGTGTAAAAGAATTAATTGCTTCAGATGTTAATAAAAAGACGGGTAAATTTGGAAGACCAAATTGTCGTGGCGAAGAAAAGGTTAAAATATTTAAGAAGAAATATCCTAAAACCGTTATTATGGAAATGTATAGTGATTCACTTCATGATAAACCCCTTTTAGAATTAGCCCAAAAAAGTTATTTTGTAAAGAAAAATAAAATAATAGATTATAAATCTTATAAACCCAATATAATAAAAAGATTTTGGGATTGGGGCTGGAGTATTTATCATAAGAATGAAGAATTATGGAACTATTTAATAGTTGGAGGATTAACTACTTTAATAAGTGTTATTTCTTATAAATTATTTTTGGCTGTAACTCATTATGTAATTGCCAATATTTTATCTTGGATCATAGCCGTAATTTTTGCTTATATTACCAATCGATTATTTGTTTTTAAAAGTAAAAATCAAAATAAATTTAATGAATTTATTAAATTTACTGGATCAAGAGTTACTACTTTATTAGTTGAAATAGCTTTTTTATATTTATTAATTGACTTAATCAATTTTGATGAATTTTGGTCAAAAGTAATAGGTCAAATTGTAGTATTAATTTTAAATTATGTATTAAGTAAATTACTTGTGTTTAAAACAAAGAAGTAGACATTATCATAGTCTACTTCTTTTATCAGTATTCACAAAATAAAAATTAATTGATATAATTATAATAGTTATATCTCCTAAAGGAGGTAAAAAGATATAACGAGCGCCTGGCCCTATAGGGTGACGAGGACAGTAACTATCGAAAAATTCGGCGGGTGTTACTGCGTACTTTAGTGGATGCGTTAGATATATAACAAAAATTAAAAACAAAATTAAAACAAAATATATATCACCATATTTCTTTATAATGCAAGAAAGTGGTGATTTTTTAGTGTGCGGAATTATAGGTTATGTAGGTAAAAAAAGAGCTATTCCGGTCATTATAGAAGGATTAGAGACTCTGGAATACCGTGGCTATGATTCAGCTGGTTTAGCGTACCTAAATCAGCAAAATGAATTAAAAATAATTAAAGAAAAAGGTAACATAATTGAATTAAGAAAAATTTTAGATTTTAATGAGGAAAGTAACATCGGAATTGGTCATACGAGATGGGCAACTCATGGAATACCATCTAAAGTAAATTCTCATCCTCATCATGTAGGAAATATTACCTTAGTTCATAATGGTATTATTGAAAACTATGAAGAACTAAAAAAACATGAATTATTAAAAGACTATAAATTTATAAGTTCAACTGATACAGAAGTAGTATGTGCTTTAATAAATAGTTTATATAATAAGAAAAAAGATTTACTAAAAGCTTTAGAAGAAGCTAATAAAGTATTAATTGGTAGTTATGCTTTAGGTATCCTACTGGATAATGATTTAGCTCATATCTATATTATAAAAAAAGATTCCCCATTAATTGTGGGAATAGGTAAGAATGAAAACTTTATAGCTAGTGATGTACCGGCTATATTAAAACATACCAAGAATTATATCTTACTAAATGATAATGATATTGGTATTATTTCAAAAAATGATTTTAAAATATACAATAAAGGCAAAATAGTTAAAAAAGAAATATTAGAATTTGAATGGGATTTAGAAGCTAGCATGAAAAACGGATATGAACATTTTATGCTAAAAGAGATTTATGAACAACCAAAAGTTGTTAAACAAATAATTAATGAATATATCAAGGATAATGAACTAATTAATCTTCCGGATTTAACTAAATACAAAAGAATTGATATTGTTGGTTGCGGAAGTGCTTATCATGCCGGTTTAATAGCTAAACATTTATTTGAAGAATACGCTGATACCGAAATAAATGTAGCAATTGCCAGTGAATATCGTTATACTAAAAACTTTTTAGACAAGGATAGTTTATTAATTGTTATTAGTCAGTCAGGAGAAACAGCCGATACTTTAGCTTCTTTAAGACTGGTTAAAGAAAAAGGGATTGATACTTTAGCTATTGTTAATGTTGTTGGATCATCAATAGCAAGAGAAGCTAAAGAAGTATTATATATAAAAGCAGGTCCAGAAATAGCTGTAGCTACAACTAAGGCATATACTGCTCAAGTATTACTATTATCTTTACTAGCATTTAAAACAGGGATTGATAAAAAATTAATTACTTCTTCAGATAAAACTAAAGTAATAAATGAATATAATTCATTAAATAAAATAATTGAAGAAATTTTAGAACATTGTGACGAATGTGAAAAAATAGCTAAAAAGATTTATAAACATGAAGATATATTCTTTTTAGGTCGAAAAGTTGACTATGCTATTACAATGGAAGGTAGTTTAAAATTAAAAGAAATATCTTATATTCATTCAGAAAGTTATCCGTCTGGAGAATTAAAACATGGTACTATTGCTTTAATAAATAAAAATACACCAGTAATAAGTGTTATTACTGATGAAAGTATAGCTTTAAAAACTATTAGTAATATTAAAGAAACTAAAGCAAGAGATTCATACTCAATTATACTTAGTTCTATAAATATGGATAATAATAAGGAATGCTATGATGAATTAATAAGTATTCCTAAAGTACATCCTTTAATAGAACCAATATTACCTGTTATATATTTACAATTAATTGCTTATTATGTTGCCAAGTTTAATGGTTGTGATATTGATAAACCTAGAAATTTAGCAAAGTCTGTAACTGTTGAATAATGTTAAAAGGAAAATAATTAATTTAAAATGTTCGATTCTAGTTGCTTGCTCCCACTAACGAAAAAGTGTTCGTGTTTTTATTGAATCAATACTAGCTTTTATAGTATAATTTATTTGAGATACATTTAATATTAGGTGTTCCCTCCACATTAATAAACTTTAATGATTGGAGGTGATCCACATGGAAAATATACATAAGGATTATACATATGGAGTATTTAATAATACTAGTAATTGTACTAGTAGTTATTACAAAGTTTTTCAAGGATTAAAAAAAGAGCACCTAACCTTAGAGACATCTAAGAGTTATGGTGCTCGCCCATAAAATGTGGAGAAACACCTAACCTGGAAAATTAAGTGTATCTCTTTTTTTGCTTCTATTCTAATAATAGTATACACAGAAAGTTGAAAAATATCAACCATGGTAAATAATTTTCTGTTGTTTTGTATTCTATAATATTTTATTGTTTTTGTCAATGGAGGATCCCCTTGTCAAGAAAACTATTAAAGGAAACCAACACACTACTTATAACAATAATGTTAGAGGTGTTTTTATTTGCTTAAATTAATTGGAATAAGTAAAAGTTATCAGAATGTGGAAATATTAAAGGATATTAACATTAGTTTTAGAGAAAAAGAGTTTGTAGCAATACTCGGTCCTTCTGGTTCAGGAAAAAGTACTTTATTAAATGTTTTAAGTGCTATTGAAATACCTGATAAAGGAAAAATGTTATTAGGTAACATAGATATATTTAAATTAAAGAAACATAAACAGGATTACTACCGAGCTAATTATATTAATTATATTTTTCAAAACTATAATTTAATTAAATATTTATCGGTTAAAGATAATTTGTTAATCAGTTCTAATATTAAAGGTAATAAGAAAATTAATTTTAAAATTATTTTAAAAAAATTAAATGTCGAAAATTTAATTAAGAAAAAAGCTAATAAATTATCAGGTGGAGAAGAACAAAGAGTAGCTATTGCTAGAAGTTTAGTAGGTGATATTAAAATATTACTGGCTGATGAACCGACTGGAGCACTTGATAGTAATAATAGTCATAAAGTAATGAAAGTTTTGAAAGATATTTCCAAAGATAAATTAGTAGTAATGGTAACTCATAATAAAAATCTTGCTTATAGATATGCTAGTAGAATAATTAAAATTAAAGATGGAAAGATTATATATGATAGTAATCCTAATGATTGTGGAAATAATCTTCATTATTTAATTAGAAAAACTAAACTATCTTTTTATAATATAGTAAAAATGACTTATAATAATTTAAGTAGTAAAAAGATAAGAACTTATTTAATTTCTATGGCTTTTAGTATTGGGTTAATT
>JAAYPA010000137.1 GCA_012520055.1 Mollicutes bacterium | reverse complement strand
CATCTCGGTGTGAAGTTTGCTACTGATTACAGACTATATCTTAAGGAGATTGGCCTTGCCTGCTTTGACGGACATGAATTAACTGGTATCTGTAAATCTTCACGATTAAATGTTGTAGATGTATCTCTGTCTCAGAGAGAATTACTTCCTAATGCCTGCTCTTGGTATGTTGTTGAAGAAACAAATATTGATGAGATAGTGATTTGGCAATCACCTTCCGGGGAACTATATCAGACAGCTTCAGGCTCCATGTGCCGTAGAATTTGCAGTTCTTTGGCAGAATATATTACAGGCGAATATTGAAGAACTGCTCTATGATAACAAGGAAGTCCAACCACAACGATGTAGTAAGCATCATAGTGGTTGGACTTCCTCTTTTTGTCTGGGCAAAATCAAATTTTGTCATTACTTCCAGCACCATCCTGTGTGTTTAGGAAGGTCATTCATAATCAAAATCAATACCCGGAACATAATCGTTCAGGTCGGTTTTAAGGAAATTAGATTTACGAATGTACATGGGATTTACCAATTCTCCCTTTTCGTGAAGCAAGCTGAATTTGTAGTCCAGTAGAGCTGCCGGTACATACAACATTCGTGCTGCTTCAAAAAATGAATGCTCTGATAGACACGAAAGGACCCGTTCATCCTCCAACAACAATTCTGCTGCAAAAAAGTTAGCTTCATCTTCTTCTTTGGAGCTACTGTCAAACATCTCCATCTCTTGAAAGCCTTTCATCATAGCTATTTTTGTATGAAGTACAGCATGACCAAGCTCATGGGCAACTAAAATACGTTCCAATACGGCGTTTACATTATTATCAACGACAATGTTCTTTTGACGGGATTGATAAAAAAAGAAGCCTTTCAGTTTTTTGTTCATATCCAGGAAATGTATTTTAATTCCCAATAATCGGCATAGCTCATATGGGTCTCTGGTGTCATATTTTTTAACCAATTTCTCAACGGTTTCTGCGATGTGTATTGCTGTTCTCAATTTCATCACCTCCGAAACAGGTGCAGAAAATACGAATATACCTATTCAAAAGCAATTATAGTATAGGACGTGTCCAATAATTAGGTCTTATCCTTGTGTTTTCTGTATTTCTTTGGCGTAAACTTCTCCTGAGCAGTTTTTTTGGAGTCCATATATACAGTCATCAATGCCTGAAAGAACACGTCTTTTGCATCGTCATCCAAATCACCACCGGCAAATAAAGAGCTTACTCTGCCGAGAACCTCCTGTGCTTCTTTTGCACCTTTGGCACCAAATTTTTCCTTTGCATCTGCGATAAACATATCTTCATCAATATGGCTCTGTGTATCAGTTTCATCTTCATCGAGAAGATAAGATACGGAAATGTGCAGGGCTTCAGCCAGTTTTCTTATATTACTCTTACGAGGAATTGTCCCCAACTGTTCATAAGTATATAGCGATCTTTCAGAAATGCCAGTCATCTGAGAGAGTTCGGTTTGAGAGAGGTTCAACGCTAAGCGAGCTTCTTTTAATTTTTCTCCAAAAGTCATTGTCGTACCCGTCCTTTCACAAAATAATTGTTTCATAACTTCCGATTATCTGTTGACAAACTTCCGAAACATGATATAATAAATACTGACATCGGAAGTTTAACTTCGGTTTAATTATATATCGGAAGTTAATAGAAGTCAAGAACTTCCGATGCTATAATTTACGATTCTATTTGAAAATATGCTATTTTCGATAGATATATTGCCGGGTCTCTGATTTTTCATTCCCTTTGGTCGGAGGCCTGGATTAGAAAGGAATTTGAATCTATGGCGTAATGCGGAAGGAGAATGTGTATGGGTAGAAATAACGCTCATGCTTTGAATAGTATTCGTATGCTGTGCAGAATGCAAAAGGTTGACGAAAAAGTTCTGTATGAACGATCAAAACTAATTTTGTCCATTTATCGAGATGTCTGCTGGTCAACAGTTGGCAGAGCTGATGAGGTACATGACGAATTGATTTGTTACTGTGGCTCTAATTTGGATAGTGCTTTAGTTTACTTAGAGACTTTTGCTCCGGATGAAGCAAGGGAACGCTTCGAGGAACGCATTCGTTCGCTTTTTGAGACGAAGTGGATCATCGAACTTGTCGAAAATACAATGCTTCGTGTTAGGGATTATCCGAACAGAGGAGATCTGTACTGTGAGATTTTATCGAAGTGCTATCTCACCTG
>JAAYPA010000006.1 GCA_012520055.1 Mollicutes bacterium | reverse complement strand
TGCTGTAAAGTAAGCAAATGATGTAGTTACAGTTATTACAAAGATAAATATTATTATTAGAATTAATTGTTTGGATTTCATTTAAACCACCTTAAATTTTGATATTATTCTACATTTAATTATACTATATATTTTTAATTTGTTTATATTAAATTTTTCTAATATATAGTAACGTTAATTAAAAAATTGAATTCTAAATAGTAATATAGTATAATGTTATTACTTAAAGAGGTGGATATATGAAGAAACTAAAGGGGTTTTATAAAAACAATCGAATATTTGTAATCTTAATGGGAATTGCTATATTTTGTGTAGCAATTATAGCAGGAGCCTTCCTATATATCGTTTTATCTCAAAACAGTGGGAATTTATATGGCAACAGATTAAACGGTATAGAAACAGTTAAAGTTTCTAAAGACCGTTTAACTGATTTGGAAAATACTATCAAGGAAGATACCAAAGTTGATAAAGTAAGTAGCCATATTAAAGGCAAAATTATTTATATCAATATTTATCTAAAAGAAGGAAAAGCCGAAGATGCTAAAAATATTGCTATTAAAAGCTTAGATTTCTTTAATAATGATGAGAAGAATTTTTATGATATCTCTTTTTCGGTAAGCAAAGATGATATTGAAGACGTAACTTTTCCGGTTATGGGATATAAAAAGAGTGATAATACCATCATCTCTTGGACCAATTTTAGTGAGTAGGCGAAAAATATGAAAAAAACAAAAAGAATTATTATTTCTATAATCAGTATTATTTTAGTAGTCCTTGCCATAGTATTTGTCTATTATAATTTTTTCTATGATGAAAATAAATTAAGTATTAAAGAAAGAGAATGGCTAGATGATCATAAATCCAGTAATATAGATATAAATATACCTAATGATTTAAATGTTTTTGGCTATAAGGGAATGGGTATATTTTTTGATTTTTTAGAAGATTTTGAAAAACAATATGCTATATCATTTAATAAAAATGCTACATCTGTAGGTATTGAGGTAAGTGGTTTAAGTTTTTTAGCCAGTAAAGATTATCTTAAAGATGATTTATTAATATATAAAGATCACTATATATTAGTAAGTAAAAATGAAGAAGTTATTACTGATTATGAGGATATTACTGGAAGCAAGATAGGTGTGACTTCCGATACTTTAGCAAGAATTACAAATATCTATAATGAAAATATGACCTATAATACTTATGATTCTAGAGAAACACTATTAGAGGCATTAAACAGTGATACTGTTAAATATTTAATAGTACCTCGCATAGAGTATTTGGACACAATATTATCTAATAATTATAAAATTATTTATCATTTCAGTGATTTAATAATTAACTTTTATTTAAAATTTGGTGAAGATGATACTTTAAATTCTATTTTAAATAAGTTTTATAATGGTTGGATGGAAACTGATTATGAAGATACTTATTTTAAATATTTATATAATTTATATGTAGAAAAACTGGGATTAACTCAAGCTGAAACCGACACTTTAACCAATCGAGATTATACTTATGGTTTTGTCCCAAGTACGCCATATCAAACCCTAACGAGTTCTAATTATGGTGGAATATCTATAGCTTACTTGGCTGATTTCAGTAAATTAAGTGGAGTAGAGTTTACTTACTATAAATTTAATAATATTGAAAAATTAATTAAAAACTTTAATTCTAAAAAAATTGATTTAATGTTTGCCAATTCTAATATTGGAGTAAATAATTTAAATATTTATACTAATTTAAATAATAAATATTACCTTATCAGTCCTTTAAAAAAAGATTTAAATATAGCAGATATTAAAGAATTAACTCACGAGAAAATTGTTGTATTGGAAAATACAAAATTATATGGTTATTTAAATACAATCGGAGATTTACAAATAGAAGTAGCGTCAGATGAAAAAGATTTAATTAAAGCAGCTAGTAAAGATAAAATTATCGTAATTGATGCTCATACTTATGATTATTTGGTTAATAAAGAAATAAATGATTATAGTATCAGATATACGGGATATACAAATGAAAACTATAGTTATCAATATGTAAATAATACAGATGCATTATATAAATTATTCAGTGCTTATATTCCATTTCTTGATCAAAATAATTTAATTAATGAGGGATTAATCAGTTATAAAGCGGCAGCTTTAAGTGGTAGTATAATTTCTACCATAGCTAAATATATCTTAGTAGTTATCACTTTAGCACTAATATTTGTCAGTATAAATTACTATACCAAAAATAGAATTATGTTTAAGACAAAGATTAGAAAAGAAGAAAAATTAAAATATGTTGATTTACTTACTTCTTTAAAAAATCGTAATTATTTAAATGAAAAGAAAAATATTTGGAATCAAAATACGATTTATCCACAAGCTATTATTGTTATAGATTTAAATAATGTTAAATACTTAAATGATACCTATGGTCATGATGAAGGAGATAAACAAATTAAAGCAGCAGCTAATGTTTTAATTAAAACTCAATTGGATAATACCGAAATTATGAGAACCGATGGTAATGAATTTATGATTTATATGGTTGGTTACAGTGAAAAACAAGTACTAAATTATATGAAAAAATTAGTACGTGAATTTAAAAACCTACCTTATGAATATGGAGCAGCCTTTGGCTTCAGTATGATTGTTGATGATTTAAAACTAATAGATGATGCAGTATCTGAAGCTACTATTCAAATGCGTGAGAATAAGGAAAAATTAGAGGCTAAGGATGAAACAGAAGATTAAGAAAAGATTATTAAAAATTAAACAATTTTTTCTGAATGTCTGGGATATCTTAGGAAAGCCGGAAATGGTAATATTACCGGGACAACTGGCTTTCTTTGTTATCCTTTCTTTAGTTCCAATAATTACTATAATTGGTTATGGAGCAAGTTTTTTTGATATTTCCATTGATGCGGTTGTAAACTTCTTGGAAGAAAATTTTAGCAGAGAAGT
This sequence comes from Mollicutes bacterium, assembly GCA_012520055.1. Lineage (GTDB taxonomy): Bacteria > Bacillota_I > Bacilli_A > RF39 > UBA660 > DUUS01. The sequence continues at coordinate 3,707 of JAAYPA010000006.1, read as the reverse complement.
TATTAAATCAATTGTGCCGATTATTAGTGGTGATGCTTTGGATTTTAAACTACTGATTATGTTTGGTATTATGTTTTATATTGCTTCCAATGGAGCTGATTCAGTAATTATAGCCAGTAATGAAATTTATCAAATCAAACAATCTTCTTGGTTAAAAAGACGCTTTAAAGCAATATTACTTACCTTTATTATAGTGACCTTAATGCTATTTATTTTATTAGTACCGGTTTTTGGTACTAAAATAATAGATGCAATAGATTATTTTAATATGAAATCTACTTTAGTAAGTATATTAAAAATAATACAAGGCCCGGTATCATGGTTAATAATGTTTGTCTTTATTAAAATAATTTATACTATATCTCCAGATAAACCGGTTCCTACTTCAGGAGTAAATTTAGGAGCTATATTTACTACAATCGGATGGATTATAATGACGTATATTTACAGTTATTGGATAAATAATTTTGCCAAATATGATATCTTCTATGCTGGGTTATCTAATATAGCCATCTTAATGTTATGGATTTATTTCTTAAGTTATATATTTGTTATTGGTATGATTTTAAATCATCGTACTTTAGAAAAAGAATTGGAAATAACAGGGAGCTTAAAGATAGATGAAAAGAGCACAATATAATGTGCACACGAGTATTACTAAGTGTACGAATTATTAATTTCGATATTAGTGATTTCTTATGAAATTAACGATATTGAGAAGTAATACTTAAGGAAGCAATTTTATTGCTTCTTTTTTTTTGTTATGATAAAATATATTTTAGGTGGTTTTAATGAACAAAAATAATAACACAAAAGAAATCAAAAACTTACTTATCATAACTTTTATTATCTTAGCAATTTCAGTCGGTTTATATTTTCTTACCGATAAAACTTTAAATAAGAAGAAGGAAGAAGAAAAAACCCCAGCCGAAATTAGCTATTCAGAAATATTGGTTGGTACAATGTTTTCTCGTCCATATAATGAATATTATGTTCTAGCTTATAAGCAAGACGATGAAAATGCTGATTCCTTAGATGACTTGTTTACTAAATATGATGAAAAAGATGAAGCTTTAAAGATATACTATATTGATTTAGGTAATCCATTTAATGCTTCTGCTTTAAGTGATACTGCTAATAAAAAGCCGGTAAAACCTGAGGATGTTAAAATTAAAGATCAAGCTTTATTTTTAATAAAAGATGGTAAAGTAACAAAGTTCTATGAAAAGATTAGTGATATAGAAAAAGCCTTAAAATAAGGCTTTTTTTAGGCTAGAAATACCTGATATGATATGCGGCTACAAATTGATGATTGTAAATGATCCATTAGAGTTGTATAAAAATGGTTAATATTTATTAATTTAACCATTTTTTTATTATTTCTCTTCAAAAATATGTTATTATAATTAGAGAGTGATAGTATGAAAAAAAATAAGCCGACTTTTGAGTTATGGGAAGTTATATTAATAGCTTTTGTTACTTCGATAATTATGAGTGTAACTACTGGTTATGCCCTTTTTACAAGTGGTAGAATCAAGAATTGTTCTACTCTAACTAATAATGAACATTTAGGAGAGTTTATAAGTACATATAATTCTATTGTTACTGAGTATTATAAAGAAGTAAACGAGGAAGGTCTAATAAACGCGGCTATTAATGGTATGATGGATTACTTAGATGATCCTTATACTACTTATTTAAATGAAAGTAGTAAAAATGCCTTACTTGAATCATTAAAAGGTAAATATCAAGGTATTGGTATTGAAATATTAAAACAAGAGGAAGGCCCAATTCAAATAGTAACAGTATTTGATGATAGTCCTGCCGCAATAGCGGGATTAAAAGCAGGCGATATTTTAAAAAGTATAAATGATATAGATTTAGCTGATAAATCTTCAGAAGATGCCGTAGATATTATTAAAAAAAGTGAAGATAAAAACATTAAAATAACTGTTTCACGAAATGAAGAATTAATATCATTTGTCGTAGAAAGAAAGACGTTATATATTCCGGTAATCGAAGAAGAATTATTTGAAGTTAATAATCAAAAAGTAGGTTATATTAGAATATCAAAATTTTCTGAAACGGTAGGACAACAATTTGCTGAAAAATTAAAAAAATTAGAAGAACAAGGTATGAATAATTTGATTATTGACCTTCGTAATAATACTGGTGGATATTTAAAAGGTAGTACCGATATTGCCTCAATGTTTATTAAAGAAGGCGAAATTATATACTCACTCCAAACTAATCTTAATAAAAAAGATTACAAAGATGAAACCGGTGAAAAGAAAGATTATAAAGTCATGATCTTAATCAATAAAAATTCTGCATCGGCTTCCGAAGTTTTAGCAGCAGCTTTGAAATATAGTTATGGAGCTAAATTAGTTGGCGTTACTTCATATGGTAAAGGAAAAGTTCAACAAACTTCTGAAGTATCAGATAAAACTATGTTAAAATATACAACGGCTAAATGGTTAACTCCAATGGGTAATTGTATTGATGGCGTTGGTTTAAATCCTGATGTTAACGTTGAACTGTCTATTGAAGAGGGTACTACTTATTCTTATGAGATAGATAATCAATTGCAAACAGCGATTCAAGAAATAACTAAATAAAGTATAGATTTATTTAGTTTTTTTTATTATAATAAATAATTGTAATAAGAAAAACTATCTAAGGGGGAAGTTATGGAAGTTATTGAATTTAAAGATTTAAACTTGAAAATTAAATTAACTTACTTTATTAATATTATTGGAAGAGCTTCTTCTGGTAAGACTACTCTTTTAAAGAAGATTATTAATAAAGTAACAAATGGAGATTTATATATCGATGGTAAATCTATAATTAGTTATGATTTAGACTTTAAAAAGAGAAACTTAATGGTTTGTTTAGATGACTTAAAATTTAATACTTCCTATGTTAATGAAGAATTATTATATTATCAAAATATTTTAAAAACAGATTCTGATTTAGCCCTTGAAAACTTAAAAAACTTTAATGAATTTTTTGGTTTAAATGAAATCATGGAAAGTAAAATAGAAAGTCTACCAATTAGAGATAAAGCTTTAATTAAAATACTTTCATTCTTAATTTTAAATCCCTCAGTATTGGGGATTGACAACTTACTTAGTTATTTATCTATAGAAGATAAACTTAAAATAATTAAATATGTTAAACAGAATAAGATATCAATACTAAATGTTACATCTATGGCAGAAGAGCTATTATTAGGTACAGATATAATAGTTTTAGAAGACTTTAAGGTAATATCATATGAAAGTACTAAAAAGACCTTAAATGATGAAAAAATGCTTTTAAGAATTGGTTTTGAATTACCATTTACAGTCAGTTTAAGTAATGGGTTAAATTACTATAATCTTTTATCTAAAAAATATTACACCAATAAATCACTTGTGGAGGCTATATGGAAGTAGTATATCTTAAAAAAATTCAAAATAATTATTTTAAAAACAAAAACATTATTGGTTTGGTAGGAGAATATGAAGATTTAATATCTTTAGTTAATAATATAGAAAATATAGAATTAAATATTAACCTTAAAGTAAAACATTACTTAAAAGAAAGTGCTAGCTTATTAGAAAAATTTTATTTAAATAAAGATATTATAAATAAAAAAATTAGTGAATTATCTAATACAGAATATAAAATTATTTCTCTTATTAAAACCATAGAATTAAATCCCG
>JAAYPA010000061.1 GCA_012520055.1 Mollicutes bacterium | reverse complement strand
GTCAGGTTTAAACTTATCTTTTTTATGAAACTTTATAATTATATTTTTATTATTAGTAAAATGATACTCCTTTATGTATCGATTTTTATAAAGTCTAATCATTAATTTATTAAACATAATAATCATTCCTTTCTTTAAAACTAAATAAGAATGTAATAAGCATTATAATAACGCTAAAAATCTTTATAATTGCATTATCAACTAAAAATATAGGTAATAACCACAGTATCCCACTTAAAGCGGTTAATAAATTATTTTTATAAATAAAACCTAAAATATTAGCGATAATAAATATTATCAAACCTATTATTAAAATTGTAGTATCTGTCATATTACTCACGCCCTTTAAATACTTTTAAAATTGTTAATACGATTGCACCGCCGAAGACTATAATCATGGCGGGGATGAAATATTTATCAAAATTGTTATAGAAATCACTTTGCCCCATTTTATCAGTTCCGTATCGGGCTATATATTCACTAACTGATAACCATTCATTAGTCTTAGAGTCATAGTAACCGTATATTTCTCTAGCGTGCTTATATCCTAAAAAATAACCATCTGAATAACCATCTTGATAAGCCTCTGAATAGATAAAATCCTCTTCAGTTACGACTTCCCATAATAAAGCGTCACCGATAGAATCGTAATAGTCATAACCTTCACTAGCGTCTATTTGAACAATTGTATATGGAATGGGTATTGATATGACTATTTCACCTGGTGTATCAATATAAAATTCTTCTTGATTAATTGTAAATCTTACTTCCTCACCATAATCCCAAACTTCAATTTCTATATAAAGATTATTTTCAGGGTCACCATCACCAACTATCCAGAATGTTACATCATAATCAAATATATCGTTAAATTTATCCGTAAAATCCCAACTAATTTTTATGTATCCCGCTGGTAATATATCATCTTCTTCAAAGGGTTTAGGACCCGGCGTTACATCTTCCCATGTAATATCTTTTAATACAGCACCCGAACTACCTTGAAAAGAAATATCGGTAACCGTTCTTTCTTCTAGTGTACAGTTTGAAAAATCAATGATAATCCAACAGACCATGTTTCGTCGTTCATATACCGCTTCATCTTCCGCGTGAGTATCATCTATGATTTGATAATTTGAACTTAATGAAGGTTCTATACTGACAGATGCCCAGATGTCTTGACCGTCATCTTCTTCGGCATTGAAATTTATTTTATTTGAATTATTAAAAGTTATAGTCTGATTAATCCAATAAAAATCACCATCATTTACATGTTCAAACTGTATCTTGACTTGACCAAGGGGCATTACATCACCGACTTCAAAGACTTTAGGAGTATCAGCCAAACCCCACTTTGCATAAAGGATTACATCACTAGTTAATGGATCACCTGGAAATGCCCTATTAGTAAAATCAGGATCATAATACCAACCAAGGAAAAAGGTATGATTTTCTATAGTTGGTGTAGGTAATGGATTAGGGAGTGCGGTTTGATCGGATAAATCAGTTACAGGTGAACCGCCATTTTCTTCGAAGGTAATCGTATATGTATTTATTTGCCACTTAGCATAAAGGGTTACATCGCTTTCTATTGTATCACCCGGATTAGCAATTTGTGTAAATGCACTGTCGTAATACCAGTTAACGAATGTATAACCAGATTTTGTTGGTGTAGGTAATGGGTTAGGGAGTGCGGTTTGATCGGATAAATCAGTTACAGGTGAACCGCCATTTTCTTCGAAGGTAATTGAATAGCCTGTTGGTGCGTTTAGGTCTTCCCAAACTAAAGGTAAATTTTCTACAATTGTTATTGTACGGTCTAGTTCGCTTAATGATGAAATATCAATTATAATATATGGATGAATACCCCCGAAATCAGTATATGGTGATATAAAATTAGGAAACGTATCTTTTGTAAATATATTCGTCGAAATACCATTTACATCAACCTTAAATATTTTTGCACCAGTTCCACTAGTACTATTAGATATTTCAATTCTAAACTTGGACCAGCTCGAAGTTTGTATGTAGTAAGTTCCATTTATTGAATTTGTATAATCAATTAGACTTGAAGTCCAACTTATTTTTAATTGTGTAGTTGCTGGTAAAATGTCATTGACTTCAAAGGTTTTAGGTCCATCACCTTGAGCATGAACTTCGGAACTTAATGTGAATCCAAGACATAATAATATGCTTAACAATAAAAATATTTTTAATTTTTTCATTTCTTTTCACTCTCCTTTT
>JAAYPA010000060.1 GCA_012520055.1 Mollicutes bacterium | reverse complement strand
TATATATCGTAATTACTATCAAACAAGCTTTCTGTAGTATTTAATTTTTCCTGCATAGCATTATCAAATTCTAAGCAATTAATTTCTTTTCCTTCAAACTCTTTTTTTAATTCCTCAACTAATTTTACTAAATTTTCTCTTTTCATTTTAACTTACCTCCAAATTTATTTTTGATTTATCTTACAATTATATTATAGTACGTTTAATCGTACTTGTAAAGAGTTTTTATAATATTTTTACTATTAATCGTAATTTATTTTTCGACAAAAAAATAAAGGCTATAAACTAATCCACCCCCTTTCAGTTTAATAATCTATTAATTACCTAATGCTAATAATTCTAATTTCTTTTCTCCAGGTAAAATATTTTCCTTATAAAATAAACATTCACCCCATACAGTAGCAGTATCATTAACAATTTTATATTTTATATTTTCTATTCTTATCATTTGGTATTTTGTTTTCTTTTTCCGTTTCGATTTCACTTATAATTTCATGAAGTTTATTAAATTTTAAATCTTCCATAATTCTTATACCTCTTTTCTAATATATGCTAATAAATTACTGTTTCAAAGTTAACTGAAGCTTGATCCAGTTCATCATCTGTTACACCTAGATATCTTTGGGTACTAGAAAGACTAGAATGATTTAATAAGGCTTGTACTAATCTAGCATCTTTTGTTTGTGAATATATTTTATTAGAGAAGTATTTTCTAAAGCTATGAGTTCCTATTCCCTCATATCCAAGATACCTACAGGCTTTAGCTAAGGTTTTTTGTATATTCCTTTCCTTAAGTCCTATAAGCAGATCATCTTCTCTAAGATAGTTCCTTACAGCATAATCTCTAACAGCCTCAACAAGAATCGGATTTAATTTTCTATTTTGAAGTTTATTAGTTTTCTTCTCTCTTATAACCAATATTCCATTAGAAAGGTCTTTTACTTTTAGCTTAACTATATCACTAACCCTTAAACCAGTATTAGCCTCTATGTTTAAAGCCATAGCAACCCTTTCATTGGGTAATAAAACTATCCTCTCACCATCAATTTCACAACTAAAACCCTCTTTAATACTTTTCACAATAAGTTGATATTCATTTTCCCTTACTGCTCTTTTTGCATTACCTGCATCTTTTCGTGATTTCTTTTTTGATGATTTATTAACTTTTGATTTTTTATCTCTAGCAGCTTTTATTTTATTATTATAAATAATATTATTTTTATTATCAGAAGAGGATTTTAAATTTGCATTATTAATTATTTCTATTAATTTAAAAGCTAATGGTTTTTCTTTTATATCTGATAAAACTTCTTTAATTAATTCTTTACTATTTTTAGATTTGGATTTATCCAAAAATTTCAAAATATCAACTAGTTCATTTTCGCCTGAAAATTCACTTATAATTATATCGGTTAATTCCTCTTTATTTATCAAAAAATTTCCTCCTTGCCAACTTAATACCATTTATATACTTTTATTCTATTTTTATCTTTGAGTACGCAAAACTATATTTTTCATAACAAAATGGTCTTTTTTTACGAGTACGCTTTTTTTAGAAAGCTTGTACCCCTTTATTTTACCACGTTTATGGCATGTAGTACAGAAAATAGATATTTTCTGTACTCGTATTTTTAAAATAAAAAATGAGTTAAAAAACATATTTATCTCATTTTTAAATGGTTTGTAATATCCCTTAATGGAGTAATAAATTCTGACAATATTTCGATTTTAACTTTTTAGCTTGACCTATAGTTGTTCGTTTTATGAAAAGTTAAATTTATTTTTTTGCAGAAATCAATGACTAATAATATTGATTAGATTGGCTATATAATAATTATAAAAAAGTTAATGGCCAAACAAATTAAAGCTAGAAATATAGAAAAATCTAATTTTATATAACTTCTCTTTTTCAAAAAATCACCTCTAGCTTAATTATTAACGCTTGTTTAAAAATTTAATCAGCTGCAATTATTAATAACTTAACTTTTCCTAATTCATTTAAAAACTAAAACAAACATGGCCTAATCAATTTAATTATTTTATATTGTCAAATTCGGTTAATATTTTTTCAGCTATCACAAGGTCTTTAAAAAGCATAGCTTTACTATACATCATCCATTGTTCACAACAGTTAAATTTCTTTTTATCAATTATCATATCTCTCTTATGCCATTGCGAAAATGGAGAACTATTTCCCCAAAAAAGTATAAAATTATCTTTATTCATATTTAACTTCCTCCCCTATTTTATAATGTTAAAATGGAGCATCTGGATCATAAGGTATTTCGGTAAATTCATCATTTCCATTATTAAAATTATCAGAAGAATTATTATTACTACTACCTATAAATTCAAAGGTTTCTACATTAACATTAGTTGTATACCTTCTTGTACCATCTTTAGCATCATAGCTGCCAGTTCTAATATTTCCGTTAATTGCAAGTTGTCTGCCCTTTGTTAAGTATTGTGCTATATTTTCAGCAGTTTTACCAAAGGCTACACAACCAATAAAATCTGTTTCATCCTTTTTAAAAGGTCTAGTTACTGCCATTGTGAATCGACAAACTGCATTACCACTACCTGGTGCATAACTCAACTCTGGATCTTTTGTTAATCTTCCTATCAATATAACTTTATTCATTATTACTCTCCTTTATTTTTTATATTAAAACTTATTAAAAATTACTCTTAGGGTTACATAAGATAATTGTAAGTATAAGAATACTTATAGAAGTAAAGAAACCTATCGAACCCAATTCCTCTTCTTGTCTTTTTACAAACTTAATATAGCCTAATAAAACTAAATAATGAATTAGTCCAGATATAGGTTCATATAAATCAGCTTTTATATTATTACTAACCCAGTACCAAGCTGGAATTATCACAATAGAATATACTAGTTCTTTTATAGAATCAGAAATGAAATCTCTTATACGAAAATTTTCATTCTTAGATTTTTCATATTTATATTTTAATATTCCACTCACTAAAAATACATCCACTCACTAAAAATACAGTTGCTATAATCTGATATTTGCTTAATCCATATTGCTTTATATCAAACTTTGTCAGCAAAGTAAGTGAAATAACAAAACATATATCTATTAAATCTGCTAATAATTTCCTAAATTTATCATCTTTTATATTAATTTCCCCCTCGATTTATATTTTTTGTTATATGGATAGAGAGGGAGCCCCCTCTCTATTAATATTTTCGTATTATTTTTATAAAATATTATTTTTTAATATTTTTTTAATAAAAAATCCTTATTTCGTATAACTTTTAATTGAATGAATTCCTTTTTCTTTATGTATATATCCTAACTTATATTTTCTCTATAATCCAATTACCTGTACAATCCTCTTGTGTAACAATATTAGTTTCGTTATTTATTAGAGGTAGGCATAAATGTACTACTTCTAATATATTACTAGTTTCTCCCCCTTCTTGTAAGATAAACCAATCATATAATAAACCTTCAAATACTACATTTTCACCATTTAAGACTCTAACTTTTATTTTGAATTTCTCCATTTTTCACTACTCCTTTATTATTAGAAATACTTATAAGTTATTGAATTAACTTCTACTTATACCATTATTATATAACAAATTATTGATAATTTCAAGTATAATCAATAATTAAACACCAAATGTTTATATTTTTTTAAATAAAATAGAACTACCTATATAAAAGTAGTTCTGCCATTTTCTTATTAAATTAATAGTAGCTGCTAATACTTTCTTTAATTAAGTCTAAGCATAAATAACAATCTCTTAATGCTCTAATTTCAGAAGAGGAAACCAAATCATTATTTATAGATTATAGTAGCAAATAAACTAAATAAAATTATTAAAGCTAGATAAATAGATAGATCTATACTTATATAACTACTCTTTTTCAAGCATATCACCCCTGGCTTTAATTATTAACAATTCTTTTTTATAATAATCAAAAAATAGCACATTATTTATTCCATTTTGTATTAAATTATTATATTTCCCTCTTCCTCTGATAAAATTTTATACAATATTATATAAAATGTAATATCTAAAATAGCCTAGTATAATAGTATATATATTGAAATTCATTGAAAATACTACATTATAATAGTAGTATAGACTTATTAGAATTAATATTTTAGGTTATACACTTATGTATTGATTTCATCATTTAAAGAAAGGTGATTTATATGTTTAATGAAAGATTAAGAGAATATAGATTAGGTCTAGGTATAAAGACTAAACAAGAAATGGCAAGTAAATTAGGAATGAAAGTGGATCTATATACTAAATTAGAAAATGGAGTTAGAAAACCTTCAAAACAAGCATTGAAAAAAATAATTGATTTTAGTGGCATTTCAGAAGTTTACTGGCTTTATGGTATAGATGAAAAAAATAATGAACACTTCAATAAAGGGGATAGTTTATCCTCAACTAAAGAGTGTTTAGAATCTTTAATAAAAATAGGACTTATCAAAGATGATAAATTAAGTGAAGAGGTAAAAACTGTTTTATTAGCAGCTTTAAAAACTGATATAAAGTATATATTAGAAAATGAAAAAAAGTAATCGGATTTGATTACTTTTTTTATATATCTGAATTTAATTTTATTAACTAAAATATTTCTATTCTCTTCTA
>JAAYPA010000059.1 GCA_012520055.1 Mollicutes bacterium | reverse complement strand
TTTTATTAAAATCAAGTTGTTCAATACCGGCTGAACTCATAGAATAGTCTAAAATACGAATAACGATTTTTTCGCCAAGGTTAGTTGGTAAGCTTGAGACACGAAGGTCAACATTAGTATTTTCCAAATTATTTTTAATGGCACCATCTTGAGGTACTCTTGATTCGGTTATATTCATACCAGCAATAATTTTAATTCTGGTAATCATATTTTTTTGAACATATAAAGGGACATAGCTATATTCATATAGTGTTCCATCTATTCTGATTCTAATTCGTAGTCCATCACCACTAGGATCAAAATGAATATCAGATGCATTATTTTTAATAGCATCCAAAATAATCATATTAACGATTTCAGTAATAGGGGTTTCTTCATAGTTGAAACTAACTAGATTCGAATTTGATGAATTAGTTAGTTGTTCAGCATCGAATATAATGTCTTCATTCGAAGTTTCTTGAACCATAAAGCAAACCTCCTATTTTATTCTCACCTAATTATAACCCAAATAGCCATGTTAATCAACTTAAATCTTGATTATTTTCATTTATTCTTATATAATTATGATAGTTTTCGATGAACCTGAGGAGTATTATATAATGGTTTATAGAGAGTTAGCATTTGGTGGAAGCTAATAACCAGATTATAAGAAGGTTGCAGGGGAGAAAAATCGTTTATATGCGTTAAGTATAAATAATAAGTTATAAAAGTAAGGTGGTACCGCGATTTTTCGCCCTTACATTTATAACTTTTTTTAAAAGAAAGAAGGTTTTTTATGCTAGATAAACAGTATAATGCTTTAGAAAAAGAAGCAAAATGGTTAAAGTACTGGCAAGATAACAAAATTTATGAATTTAAAGAAGATGGTAAAGAGGTATATTCTATCGATACTCCGCCACCTACTGTTAATGGTAAAATTCACATCGGTCATATTTTTTCTTATTCACAAACCGAAATGATGGCAAGATACAAAAGATTAACAGGCTATAATGTTTTCTATCCATTTGGTTTTGATGATAATGGTCTACCTAGTGAAAGATTAGTAGAAAAAGAAATTGGTAAGAAAGCTCATGAAATTGGAAGAGAAGAATTTTCTCGTTATTGTTATGAAACAACTGATAAATATGAAGCTGATTTTAAAGAACTATTTAGTAGAATTGGAGTAAGTTGTGATTGGAATCATGCCTATAAAACTATTAGTCCAAGTACTATAAAAATTAGCCAAGCTTCATTTTTAGATTTAGTAGAAAAGAAAAGAGCTTATCAATCAAATAGTCCTGCTTTATGGTGTAATGAATGTTTAACTTCTATAGCGCAAGCAGAACTAGAGACTAAAAGCATTGATACGACTTTTAATTATATTAAATTTAAAACTAAAGAAGATAATGAAGAATTTATTATTGCCACAACAAGACCAGAATTACTTCCTGCTATCGTTTGTGTCTTTGTTAATCCGGAAGATGAACATCATAAACATTTAATCGGAAAAACAGCAGTTATTCCAGTTATTAATGTTGAAGTTCCAATTATAGCTGATGAAAAAGTAGCTATGGATAAAGGAACCGGTATAGTTATGTGCTGTACTTTTGGTGATCAAACTGATATAGAGTGGTGGAATAAATATAATTTACCTTTAAATCATATTTTTACTCCAGATGGTAAAATTAAAGAAGAAGTCCCAAATTATGGTGGATTAAAAATTAAAGAAGCTCGTAAAGCTATTATTAATGATTTAGAAGCTGGTGGCTATGTAATAAAAAAAGATCCACTTACTCATGAAGTTCAAGTTCATGAAAGATGTGGTACCGAAGTTGAATATAGCATTTTAAAACAATGGTTCATTGATATTATGAACTTTAAAGATGATTTTCTAAGAATAGGTGAAGAAATTAAATGGCATCCTGAATATATGCATGCTCGTTATGTTGAATGGGTTAAAACCGTTGCTTGGGACTGGTGCATATCAAGACAAAGATATTTTGGTGTACCATTTCCAGTTTGGTATTGTGAAAAATGCGGTGAACCTATTTTTGCAAAATTAGAAGATTTACCAGTTAATCCTTTAGTTGATAAACCAAAAGAAAATTGTTCAAAATGTAATCATGATAAGTTTATTCCAGAAAAAGACGTAATGGATACTTGGGCTACTTCTTCGGTAACTCCGCTTATTAATATGAAATATGGTACCCAAGATAGTTTAGAACATATTTTAAAACCAATGAGTTTAAGACCTAATGCTCATGATATTATTCGTACTTGGGATTTCTATACCATTGTTAAGAGTTTCCATCATTTTGGAGAAAAACCATGGAACAATATTATGATTTCCGGTTTTGTTATGGCCGGTAAGGGTGAAAAAATCAGTAAAAGTAAAAGTAACAGTAAATCAGAACCTATTGAGTTAATCAACCAATATTCAGCTGATGTTGTCAGATATTTAGCAGGTTCCGGAAGACTAGGTACTGATATGACCTTAAGTGAAGAAACTTTTCAAAGAGGTCAAAAACTTGTTAATAAAATCTTTAATGCCGCAAAATTTATTGAAATGCATTTAGCTGATTATAAAGATGAAGAGTTTAATGATTTTGAATTCTTTGATAGATGGATACTTGCTCGCTACAAAGAAATGGAACAAGCATATTTAAAATACTTAGATGACTATGAAGTAGGTTTAAGTTTAAATGTTTTAGAAAAATTCTTCTGGAATTTCTGTGATAATTATTTGGAAATAGTTAAACATCGTTTATATCGTCCGGAAGAATTTGGTGAAAAAGCTAGATTAAGTGGGCAAAAAACTATTTATATTATTTTATATAAATTATTACAAAAATTTAGTATTTTCTTTCCATTTGTTACGGAAGAAATATTCCAAGAAATTTATCATAATGCTCCATCTATTCATAAAACTTTAATTGAAAAGTTAAAGTATGATTTTCAAGAAGAATTAAAATTAGGAGATTCTTTAGTAGAGATAATAAGTATTGCCAGAGGTGCTAAAACTTCTTCCAATGTATCTTTAAAAACTCCGATTAGAATTTTAGATATAGATTTATCTCAAAAGTTAGAAAAAGCTTTAAATGAAGCTATGCCAGACTTTAAAGCTACTTTATTTATTGAAAATTTAAAAACCAATAATATAGATAAAGATTATAAAGTTAACACAATTGAATTAAATAAAGAAAATCTATAATATTGCTATTTTGATGATAATTGATATAATATTGTTAGAGGTAGGTAAGTATGTCTAAAAAAAGTCAAAACCGTAATTACGTTCCAAATATAAATTTTTGTACTAGATTAGAACCTGAAGATTTTTTATCGTTATTTTTGTTTAATTTAAAGATGCAATCGGTATATTCTTTTAATGAACAATATTTACAAAATTTTATTATAGAATGTATCAAAGCTGGAAAATATATAGAATTATTTGAAAATTTTTCTGAAAATCCCAATGAATTTAATGACTATGAAATTATTGCAAAACTAAAACGAGCAATTATCGATGCTAAAATTTTTGAAAATAGTATTTATAAAAAAGAAACGGATACTCCGAATATTTATAATATTAATGAGTTTCCTTTACAAAAAGATTATAGTTATTTTAATCGAAGTATCAGAGAGTTTACTACAAAATATTTAAATTATGTTATAGAAAAAAATTTAGAAGATTCCAAACCGGAAAATATTTCTAAATCTTTATAAAAAGGCAGTCACAAAGCTGCTTTTTTTTAGTATAATTAAAGAGGTGATAATATGCTAGAACAATATGGACAAGTTATCAAAGATGCTAGTTTAGAAAAATATAATACTTATCTAATTAAATCTATCTGTAAATATTTAATATTTGTTGATGATTCATCAAAATTAAAATCGTTAATAGATTATTTAAAAAGAATAAATGAAAAATATTTTATTATTGGGAATGGGTCTAATATTATTTTACCTAATTATTATGATGGCATAGTGATTAAACTTAAATTTAACAGCCTTTTAATAAAAGATAATTTTATAGAGGTAGGAGCTTCTTATATGATTAATAAGCTTGCTTTAGAGACGGTAAATAAAGGACTTAAAGGTTTAGAGTGGGCTAGTGGTATACCTGGAACCATTGGAGGAAGTATTGTTAATAATGCTACCTGTTTTAAGGGAGAACTCATGCCTTTAATAATAAAACTTGATGTACTTGATAATGGTGAATTTAAAACAATTACCACAAAAGATTTTGAATACTCTTATCACTATACTTCATTAAAAGAAAAAAATATTATAGTGCTTAAAGCTTATTTAAAATTAGAATCTGGGAAAAGGGAAGAATTATTACAAGTCATTAAAGATCGAACTTTAAAAAGAAGAGAAACTCAACCGATAAAATATCCATCAGCCGGAAGTGTTTTTCGTAATCCGGAAAATGCTGATCCTGCTGGTAAATTAATAGAAGAAGCAGGATTAAAAGGATTATCGATTGGTGGAGCAGAAGTTTCTTTAAAACACGGTAATTTTATTATTAATAAAAATAATGCTACCGGTGAAGATATTAAAAAACTAATTACTAAGGTTCATAAAGAGGTTTTAACTAAATATAATATAGATTTAATTCTTGAACAAGAAATAATAAGTTGATATACTAAGCATAGAAAAGAAGGGAAGTTTATGGAAAAAACCAATAAAAATATTACAAGCCGTGATGTAGATTTTGCCAAATGGTATAATGACATCATCAGTGAAGCAGACTTAGTTGATTATTCATCAGTCAAAGGCAGTATGATTATTCGTCCCTATGGGTATGCTATTTGGGAAAATATGGTGGCTGTTTTAGATAAAATGTTTAAAGAAACCGGACATGTAAATGTCCAAATGCCAATGTTTATTCCAGAAAGCCTTTTTAATATTGAAAAAGAACACGTAGAAGGGTTTGCTCCTGAAGTAGCATGGGTTACTCATGGTGGGTCAGAAAAATTAGAGGAAAGAATGTTAGTTAGACCTACTAGTGAAGTATTATTCTGTGATCATTATAAAAAAATAATTAAATCATATCGTGATTTACCACTTTTATATAATCAGTGGTGTACAATCGTAAGATGGGAAAAAACAACCAGACCTTTCTTACGATCAAGAGAAATATTGTGGCAAGAAGGTCATACCATGCATGCTACTGAACAAGAAGCTCGTGAAGAAACTTTAAGAATGTTAAAAGTTTATGAAAAATTCCAAAGGGAATATTTAGCTTTACCAGTAATTGTCGGTAAAAAGACTGACAAAGAAAAATTTGCTGGAGCTGAAGAAACTTATACTATCGAAGCTATGATGTATGATGGTGTTGCTCTTCAAAATGGTACTTCTCATTATTTTGGTCAAGGATTTGCTAAAGCATTTGATATTAAATTTTTAAATAAAGAGAATATTTGGGAATATCCATATCAAACCAGTTGGGGTTGTACTACCAGAATGATTGGTGGACTTATTATGGCTCATAGTGATGACTTAGGCTTAATTTTACCTCCTAATATTGCTCCAATTAAAGTTGCTCTAATTCCTATCGGAAATTCTGATTTAGTCAGTGAATGTATCCAAAACTTAGAAGAATCTTTAAAGAAGGAAAATATTACTTATTATATAGATCGTAGTGATAAATCTCCCGGTTTCAAATTTGCTGAAGCAGAAGTCAAAGGTTATCCTATCAGAATTGAAATTGGAGAAAGAGATTTAAAAGAAAAAAAAGTAACTTTAGTAAGAAGAGATACTTTAGAGAAAATTATAGTTAGTGATAATATCGGTCAGGTTATTACCGAAATAAAAAAAGAACTAAAAGAGATGCAAAACAATTTATATCAAAGAGCTGAAAAAAGACGTAATTCTATGTTATATAATGCAGATACTTTAGAAGAGTTTAAAAATTATGCTCCAAAACCAGGTTTCATTTTAACATCTTGGTGTGGTAATCCAGAATGTGAAAATCATGTTAAAGAACAATTTGGATTAAAAAGTAGATGTATTCCTCTTGATGATCAAATAAGTGATAAACTTTGTACAATATGTGGAAAACCAGGGAAATACAAATTATATTATGGAAAACAATATTAAAATCAATATATTAGAAATATTTATATTGTAGTGAAATTATGGAATAAAATTCCGTAATTTTTTTATTATGTATTGTTTATCAAAATAAAATTTGTTATGATATAGATAATAGGATGGTGAAGGTAATGAAGAATAAAGGCTTTACATTAGTAGAAGTCGTTATTTCCTTAGTGATACTAGTTGCAATTGGATTAGTAGTAGGTGTGGGTCTTAATAAAGTTTTTGATAAAAATAAAAACGAAGATTATGATACTTTAATAAATCAAATAATCAGTTCAGCTGATGCTTATCTATCAGGAAACACAACACTTTTAAACCAATTACAAACAGATCGAGGATACTTAATTATTAAGGTAGCCGATTTAATTGAAGAAGGTTTATTAGATGAGGATTTAGTAAATCCGCAAACTGGAGAAAGAATTGGTGCAACAAGTGAAGAAGACTTTGTCAAAGCCACTTTAGATGCAAGTGGCATAGTTAGATTTGAATATCCGGCCGAAACTGTAACTGAATCATATTTGGAAACACAAAATAAAATTATTGATTATAATCAAATTTTTGCTTGTGACCAAGTATCAAGTTATGCATCTGAATGGGGTACACCGGCATTAAGATTAGTAAATGCTGATGGAACAGTTAATACCAGTATAAGCATTAATGAAGTTATTCTTAGTGCAACATGTAATGTTGATATTACAAGACCGGGAACTTATACTATAGCTTACACTTATAAATTACCAGAAAGCTCTGCTAATAAAGAACTTAATAGATCATTGATTGTTTCACCATCTATGAATGACATCGTTACATTAATTGCTACTGTAACACCTAATAAAGTAGTAATAAATAATCCAATTACGGTTACTGTACAAGGAATCAATAGATATGGTCAAACTGTTAATTTATCTACAGCTGACTATTCTATTGATAGTACGGGCACAAATACAGCCGGTAGTTTTACAAGAACCGTTACTTATACTAGTCAAAACAGTGATAGTTCAGCTCCAACTACAACATTTAACTATCAAGTAATTGATAATGTTGCTCAAATAATAGATGATGATACTAATTGTACTGATCAACCAGATAATTCTTGTTATTATGTTGGACCTCAAATGGGTAACTATGTTTCTTATTCTAATAAAGTCTGGCGTATATTTAAATTATATCCGGATAATAGTATTGGTTTAATTCTTAATACAACAACCGGAAGTAATTATGCATTTTCAAATTATATTGAAAGATGGTATTGTAGTCCATCGGCATGTTGTAATTCGGGAAAAGGATTAAGTA
>JAAYPA010000108.1 GCA_012520055.1 Mollicutes bacterium | reverse complement strand
TATCTTTTAATTTAGCAGTCGACAAGTCTGATGTATCAATAATATGGGTCGCCCGGCCACGGACATGTTCAAGGCGCTCACGCTCACGGGCAATACCTTCACTGATTCGCCCATGCGGCGACATCGGGTGGCGACGCCGACTTTCTTTATAGCGGCGGATAAGTGTTTCATCAGATGCTTCTAAAAACAGCATCTCAAACATATCGCCCCGGCTTTCCATTCCCTCAAGCATTTGGATTAAGGTATCAAAAAATTCTCGCCCGCGAATATCAACGACCAGCGCAATTTTGCTCACCCGGCCCCCAGTCTGCTCACATAACTCGGCAAATTTAGGAATAAGAGCCGGCGGCAAATTATCAACACAAAAATATCCCAGATCCTCCATAGCGCGAACGACCTGGGTTTTCCCCGCGCCCGACATGCCAGTTATAATTACTAAACGAACTTCTTCCATCGGTAACACCCCCGGCAAATTAGACTATTCGATAGACTTATTACGGTTACTGTGCCGCGTTAAATAACGGTAAACTAGATCGACTTCAAGTATCAATTACCTGAGCGGGGGGAATTTCATGTTGTGGATATCCTCCCTTTATTACAATTATATGGCAATCCCGACAAAAAAGCAAAACTCCCCCTACGGGGCAAAACGCAATGTTCTCACGCTGATAATCATATTTAAAAAAGGGCAGCCGCCGGGGCATTTTGACCCTGACGACTGCTCCTACTACCTCATTATCGGGAACTGTACCCCTCCGGCTATCGTTTCCTTGTCGCCGTATACCCACCACGAAACATTCTTATACAACGGGCCGTTAAGTTGAGCGGCCGGACCTTCCTTAGACCAGCCTAGACCTACATTAAACAACGGTTTTGGAGCGGTGATATTGACCCGCATCTCGGTTTGTTCGGTGACAACTAATTTACCCTTCTCAAACTTAACATCCTCTTTTACCTCGGCCGGAACCTCAAAATCTTTGCCATTTACCTTAACATAGATTTTACCCTCTTTTCGTTCGAATTGGACATCGGTTTTCTCAGTCTGACCGGTCTTAGAATCAATTTCTTTAGGAACATACACAATTTCTTTGGTATGAGAGTTTGAACCCTGAACATATACTACTTGCGGCTCACCTGGCTTTGATTTTTCCCCAGCCGTATTGATAGTAATGTTAGGGGCCTGCAATGCTTTCTCCTGTTTTGTCGATTGATACTGTTTGTATTCGTAGTAGCCGATACCAAATACGGTTAATATCAGCAATAGAATGACAAAAAACTTCCATTCGACCTGAATCAACCTAAGCATAATAACCTCCTTTGCTGCCTATTCGCCGTATACATTCCTGAAAGCGGAGCTTTTAAACGCCCGCAGCAATAAGTTATTAGATTTTATGATTCGGTCGGTTGTACAAATAACAAAAAAAGCAAAAAAATGTAAAACCCCGGCAGTTGCCGGGGTCTCATTTACTTCATACTCATTCCAACTTTTATTAATCTGCATACGCGGGCGGTAGCGTCTTCAACAATCTTATCGCCGGCCTGCATACATTCTTCTAACGACATAGGCTGCGGTACTGTGCTAGCCAAACCGTCAATTCCCTGACATAGCACATCG
>JAAYPA010000122.1 GCA_012520055.1 Mollicutes bacterium | reverse complement strand
CGTCAGCTGGTTGGGGTGTCATTCTTTTTACGATTTTGTTCATAATGTTTCAACAATCTATCGAAGATGTGATTTTGATCTCCAATGTCACGAATTAATCGACGGTATTCGGCAACCAAACGAGTTGATTGCCGAATAGCGTAAGCTGTTTCTTGGATGGACAATCCTTTGCGCAGGCAGAGGAGCACCTGCTTGAAGGTTGTGATGTAACGGTTGACAGCATGAGGGCTGTGATGGGTTTCCCGGCAGACCTGCTCCACGGATTTGCCTTCATGGAAGAGCTTGAAGACAATTTGGTGTTTATGGGTGAGGGAGGGTCCCATATCGTGGAGTATGCCGCGCCGCGGGAGGAGGCATTGGTGTTCTTTCTCCCATTCACGCACATATTGGCAAACCGTGTGCATGGATATCTTTAGAAGAACGGCAACATCCGCATGAGTCAGGCAACCTTCTTGCTCATACGCTTGCTGAAAGAGCCGTGCCACGGCCTCTTTTTTTACATCCCTCAGGGGTTTGCCTTGTTCACGCTCAAGGATATCCTCAGGTCGAACCAGGTCCAAGACCACACTTTGCAGACGAGTCTGGCGAATGCTTTTGCCATAGCTGGCCGTTTCATTGGCAGCTACCGCGGTCCATTGCACTTGTCCACTGCGCAGGCGCTGAGTTTCGGGGTAGAATTGCTCGATCATGAGTTGGATGTGCTGCACCAAGACTTGCCGGGTACGGATTCCACCCAGTTGAGGGCACTCCTGCTCAAAAAAAGCCCCCAAAGCTCCCGCAAACGTCTTGTACTTGGCAGGTGTATAAGCGATGTCAGTCCGGCAAAGAGCCTTTTTCATGCCGTTCTCCAATCGTTTTTGGATTTCAGAGCGCGCCAGGGCCCCCCTTTTTGGGCATCTTGTGCCGTACAGGACGCCGCTCCAATCAAATCAATCTCATCCCATCTTTGCTGGCACCCCGGTTGCTTTTGACACTGCTCATAGATGTCCAAAGCAGCCCGAACTGTTGTTGTCGAAACCCCCAACGTGGCGGCGATCTGCGCGGGAACAAACTGTTTGCGTGCCAGATAGACCGTGCGGATGAATTGCTGGATATAACGCTCGACAGAGTGCAGAGAATGATTAATGCGTCGTGCAACCGCCAGCGGTTCGGCGCCTTCAAGCCAATACCTCAGCGCCAACTCCCGATGGGTGACCGTAGGCCCGATATCCTCTTGCTGCCCACGAGTGGGCACATGGAACTCCTGGACCCGCAACGCGTGAATATCGCGGCGAATGGTCCGCACATCGCAACTCAGCAAGTAGGCCAAATCCTCTTG
This sequence comes from Mollicutes bacterium, assembly GCA_012520055.1. Classification (GTDB taxonomy): domain Bacteria; phylum Bacillota_I; class Bacilli_A; order RF39; family UBA660; genus DUUS01. Next base: position 513 of record JAAYPA010000122.1, on the reverse strand, counting down.
AGTCAGCAAACCTCCCTGATCGCGCGCACCTTCTGTCAGACGCAAGATCCGCCGGCGGCGAATCTCACTTGCGGCTCCACAGGCGCCGCAGTGGTCTTCTGCTTGAGAAAACACCAACAGTCGCACCCGGACAGTCCGGCAGTGCGCCAGGGGTTTGCCAGCACGCTCACCAATGGCCACGCACTCATGAAGAACCTCACCATTACGCAAAGGCTGGTGATCTTCAGGAATGCTGAAATAAACATCGCGAACGACATTGACAAGTTCCTTCGCTTCCCAAGGCGTGAGCCCCGCTCCCTCCACAGCACGAGTCTGAAGGGAGTGATCTTGGCTTTTGAGGCGTAGACGACGAGCTTGCTCAGTCGGGGAGTCTTGTAGTATCGCATTCATCGGGTGTTGCTCCTTTGTTTTTGTAGATGATTCCGATGGTATCGGAAAAGGAAGCCAACACCCACTCTGTCTCCCCTTTTCAGGGGTACCGGACACCTGCCCTAATAGTAATATGTGAGAATG
>JAAYPA010000058.1 GCA_012520055.1 Mollicutes bacterium | reverse complement strand
CACTAATACTACTTCCTTTCATATGTATATTATACCACGTATAATGTTGAGCATGAAGAATTTTTCAAAAATCTTCATGCTCTTTTTTGTATAATAAAGGGCAATCGGTTAAGACGGATTATACCATTTTTCAATTAGTTATCAAATTTAACTATAAATTTCAGATATTTTCTGCTAAAATAATTGTGAAAGTAGGAGCATAAATATGTTTAAAGAAAGAAGTAAATTACTTTTTATATCTATCTCTTTAGAAAGTGTTTTAACTATATGGGCATTATTTTATTTCAATTATTATGATCGTCTTAATTATGGAGAAAGCATTAATTTTGAATCATCGGATTTAGCCTTATTTATTCAGAATATGTTTACCAATACTTGGTGGGCCCTAATAATTTTAACTCTATGTCTTATTACTATCTTTGGAATTGTTACTTACATATATAAAGATTTAAAATTTCAATTTATATCAATTGTGCTTTGGTTTATATTATTAATAATTGCTTTAAATTTTAAAGATAATTTCTTAAATAATTTAAGTACAATTATGGTCTTTGTACCCATTATTACTTTAAATATTTTTAGTTATATTAATCAGCAAAAACTAATAAAAAGCAAGATTAAAAAATAATTTTGCTTTTTATATATACTCTTCTATTTTTTCATAGATGTTAGGATAATCTTTTAAAATATTTTTAATTTTTTCATGATTATGATATAAATTTAAATTTTGTTCTAATTCCTCTAATTTATTCGTTACTTCTATTAAAGTTTTACTGATAGCATTTTTTGATACCTCATAATTATCAGCAATTTCTTGTAAGGACAGATTATTAAAATAATAATCTACGAAATATTTTTTTTGGGTATCTGTTAAAAGATTATGATAATAATCATAAAGTGCACTGTAATAAATTAGATTTCCCATTACATCATATCCTTAAATAACCCGTAGATATATTCTTCAATATCAAATGGTTTTAAATCATTTAGTCCTTCACCTAGACCAATGAATTTGACCGGTAGATTAACTTCTTCTTTAATTGCTAAAACTATACCACCTTTGGCAGTACCATCAAGTTTAGTTAAAACTATTCCGGTTATATTGGTTATTTCTTTAAAACTTTCAGCCTGACTTATACCATTTTGACCGGTTGTTGCATCAATAATAAGTAAAGTTTCATGCGGAGCATCGGGAATATGTTTATTAATTACTTTGTTTATTTTTTCCAATTCCTTCATAAGATTAATTTTATTTTGCAGTCTTCCGGCAGTATCTATTAAAACAATATCAACATTTTCTTTGATTGCTTGTTCTAAACCATCATAGATTACACTTGCTGGATCGGCATTTTCTCTACCTACAAAGATAGAGTTTGTTCTTTTGGACCATTCTTCAAGTTGCGGTACCGCACCGGCTCTAAATGTATCTCCGGCAATCATCATAACTTTTTTACCTTCATTGACATATTTATGAGCTATTTTTCCTATAGTAGTTGTTTTCCCTACGCCATTTACCCCGACTGTTAAAATAACAGTTGGTCCTTCCTTAGCCATATTGATTTTATCGGTTAAAGATTCTCCTTCAACATAAATCATAAATAATTCATCAACAATAACTTCTTGAAGATATTTAGGATCAGAAATATTTTCTTTTTTAACTCTTTCCTTTAATCTATCTAAAAATTTTTGAACTGTTCTAATTCCAATATCGGCTTTAATCAAAAGATATTCTAATTCTTCATAATATTCATCGGTTACTTTATGAAATTTTAAACCTAGTAGATTAAGTTCACTAACAAATTCTTTACGAGTTTTTTCCAATCCTTTATCATAAGCTTCCACATTTTCTTTGGTTTCTTTTTTAAATAGCTGTTTAAATTTATTAAATAAACTCATTTGTCCTCCTAATTGCAAGTTACATTACTGACATCCGCTGAAATATTAGTCATTTTAGTACCATTCATTCTAATAATAATATTTCCACTGCATTTATCAGCTTTAGCAATATATTCATATTGTTTTAAAATATCCATTGAAAAAGTTATACCACTTTGTAAGGCTTCTTTAGCATCATTACAATTTGTTACATTTAAATGGACGTCATTTTTTAAAATGTTTATAATTGTAGAATCTTCACATATATAAATATCTTGAGCAAAAATAGTCGAAGCATCTTCTAGATTTTTTTTAGTTAAATCATCTACCGTTTTCCTTCCTCCTGTAAGAATACGATTTACGGAAGGATAAACTATTATCATTAGCGCTCCAAGGATAATAACTACGGCAATCAGTTCAACCATTGTAAAGCCTCTTTTATCTTTCACTCTTCATTTTCCTTTCTACTATATAAACATCCACAATAATTCTGACGATAAAGATTATATTTTTTAGATAACTCTATACTTCTTTGATAACCGTTTTCTTTTTTGAAATCAGAAAATAAATATTTAATTTGATATTTTTCGGCTAATTTACTACCGATTTCATTAATTATTTTACTACTTTTATAAGGACTTACTGTTAATGTTGTTCCAAAATAATCATAATTTTTTTCTTTGGCTATTTCAGCAGTTTTTTCTAACCTTAATTCATAACATAAATGACAACGAAAACCATTTTCCGGTTCATTTTCATATCCTATGATTTTGTTTTTAAATTCTTCATTTAAATAATCAATTTCATAATATTTAATATTTAATTCTTTTAACAATTTTTTTTGTTCACTTTTTCTTTTTTGATACTCTTCTTGAGGTTCAATATTGGGATTATAATATAATACCGTAATATCAAAATAATTTTTAATTTGTTCAATAACACTTGAAGAACAAGGAGCACAGCAACTATGTAATAATAGTTTATTATGTCCTTTTTCTAGGTTGTTAATAATACTTTTCATTTCCAAATTATAATTCATATTAATACTCCGTAAAAACAAAATTTTCGGTATTGCCACTATCTAAATTTAATATCCCCTTCTTATTATTTAAACTGGCATATATTTCTCTGTAATGACTTAAAGTATTACATCTTTCAACATTTGTATAAACAGTATTACCATCATTCATATACAAAATAAATCTTTCTTCATCAATACTGATGCCTTCTTCACTAATTGTTGGAGAATATTCTATTTCACTTATTAAACTAAGAATTCCTTCATCTAGTTTTCCTAAATTCAAAGAAAATTTATTTAAAATTTTTCCTTCTGTATAATTAATTAAAGTTGGCACCCCAGTATAATTATAAGTATTATCAATATTTTTTCCGTTACTTAAAATAAGTTTATTATTAGTACTGTTTAATAACACTATTTTAGCTTCTTTAATATCTATTTTTAAACGAAATTTTAAGTCTCTTTTAATAGTAACATCATCCACTAAAGGAAGCTCTTTTATCTTATTTTTTAAAGACTTAGCATTTAGTTTAAAAATAGAAGGATAATCTTTAAGACCGGCTATTTCAATAATTTCATAATCTTTAAGACAATTATTACCGGTAATAATAATATTTTTTATAGGCATTTTAAAAAGATTATATCCCCCAAAAATTACGAGATACAAAAAAAGGATAAAAATTAAAAGTTTCTTAATATTAAGTTTCTTTTTAACCTTTTTAGCTTGCATTTATGCACCTACTTTTGTTCTGTCAATTCTTTTAAAATGTTATATATAATCGTACTACTATTTTTAATGGCTATTTTCTTTAGTTTTTCTTTCATTTGAGTATAATAATTTGAATCATTTAAAATTTTATCTATTTTAGATTTTAAATTATCTACGGTAAAATCTTTTTCTTCTAATATTTCTCCGGCTTCTGCTTCTTTAATACTTAAAGCATTATAATACTGATGATTATTAGCTACATATGGACTCGGAATTAAAATATTAGGTAATGCCAAAGCCGTTATTTCACTAATTGTACCGGCTCCTGCTCTAGATATAATTAAATCGATATCTTTCATAAGTGATGCCATATTTTCAACATAGGAAACAATATGCACGTTTTCACTAAATTTATTTTTAGAAAACTCTTCATAATAATCTTTACCAGTAACATATAAAATGTCATACGATTCATTTTTAACACTTTGTAAAAATTCTTTCATTTTATTATTCATAACACTTGAGCCTAAACTACCTTGGACAATTAAAATACTTTTCTTCTTACGATCAAGTCCATATTTGGTTTTAGGAGTGGCTTTAATATCTAAAGCTTTCTCTGAACAAGGATTACCGGTTAATTCACATTTTTTCTCATCAAAGTATTTAATCGAATCAGCAAAACTGACCCCAATTTTATCGACGCTGCGACCTAAAACTAAATTACTTTTTCCGGGAATACTATTTTGTTCATGAATAAAAGTTTTTATCCCTAATTTTTTACCAGCTCTTATTACCGGAAAAGTAACATAACCACCTACTCCAACAACTACATCCGGTTTAAATTCTTTCATAAGTTCTAGACATCTTTTTTTAGCTTTAATAATTAAACCGATATTTTGGATGTTTCTCATTATCATTTTTTTATTAAAACCATATATTTCAATTGGTTCATAGCGATATCCCGCCTCTGGCACTAAATCTTTTTCCATTCGATTGTGGGTTCCAATATATAGAATTTCACTGTTAGGTTCCAACTGCATAATTTTGTCGGCAATAGCTAAGGCCGGTACAATATGGCCTCCGGTTCCACCTGCTGTAATAATAACACGCATATTTTCACCTCTCTACTACCATTATATAACAAAAGAAAAGACTTTTGAATTAGAATGTAAAGAAAATGTGCCTTTTATTAGGCACATTTTTTATATTCAAAAGATATTTCTTCTTTTTTAGTAACAGCACCAGCTGATACTTTGAAATAACTTACTTTCGGAACTTCTTCATCATTTACGACTTTTGTATCAGCTACATTACAATAATGATAATATATATCATTATTTTTAATCGTATAATCACTTTTTAACTTAGTAGCATCATAACTAGCCACTTCTTTTCCAGTATCATCATAAAGATGGATTACAAAATTATCATTATGACTGTTTGGTTCGGTTACAAGGAAATATTGACCGTCTAAAATTTCAAATTTATTTAAATAGACAAAAGAACCAATTTTTTTATTATTAAATTTAAAATAAGTAGTCGGTAAATCTTCGGGATTATCGAAATTGGCATATATATGCAAACGAATATCTATGTTATTTAAATTAACATATCCTACTTCTTGATCACAAATACCGGTATTTTTACCACATAAGTCTGTTAAGGTTTTAAAACCGTCATTTAATATATAATCCATAGGAATTTCCATTTTTTCTATTTTGATTATTTCAAAAATACTTTTTTTGGTTTGATGTTTTTTGTTATATTCATCAGCAAAATTTTTGCCTAAAAAATAACCAAGAGAAATAATCACCGAAACAAATAAAAGTGCTAAAATTTGACCAATATATTTTTTCTTCATTTATTAATCCTCTCTATTATGATTATAATTGAAGGTATTAAATTAATCAACTTATCTTTTATTCATTAATTTATTAATATAACCGATTGCTTTTTTAGCATTTAGTTTATATAGAAAATTCATAAATTTAGAATCTTTTCCTACATAAATTTTCCATTTTTCTTTTTTAATGGCTTCAATAATAAGGTAAGCTGCTTCTTCCGGAGATGTCATAGGAATATTACTGTCACCCATTCCTGCTATTTCAACTTTGGAATTAGCAGCAATATCAGTATTGATAGCTCCAGGAAGGACCATCATAACTCTAACATTACTATCTAAAAGTTCAGCATATAAACCTTCAGTAAATAATCCTAAGGCAGCTTTAGAAGCTCCATAAGCTGTTTGTTTTGGAAATGGGAAGAATCCTCCCATACTACCAACATTAACTATATAAGCTTCTTTTCTTTCTTTTATGATTGGTAAAAATTCTTTAATTAAATAAACCGGTCCATAGAAATTAATATTCATTACTCTCTCAATATCATTAATATTTAAATTATCTACAGAAGTAAAAGGTTGAATTACACCAGCATTATTAATCAAGATATCTAAATCTTTATTATCATTTAAATATTGTTTCTTAAATTTTTGAATTTCTTCTAAATTGGAAATATCTATTTTATAAGTAGATAAACGATTATTGTTTAAATCATTTTTTAATTTTTTTAAATTATCTGCATTAATATCTAAAGCTGATACATAAGCTCCTCTATTTAATAGTTTAATTACAAGTTGTTTACCAATACCTGCTGCCCCTCCGGTAACAATAATCTTTTTACCTTTAACTTCCATTTTATCACTACTTTCTGTTAACAGTTTAACATAAATATCTAGCTTTTTTAAATATTTTCTATAAAATTATCAACCTTTTACATAAATATAGTAAATTTCTAAATACCCTTTCTTTTGCATATTAATTAACAGGTGATACTATGTTCCATTATCGTATTCAGAAAAGACTGTATTATACATATTTAATAATTTTAATAATATTTTTTTTCATAATTATCAGACTTTTTTATGTTCAAGTATTTAAAACTAAAGAATTAAGAAAACTTGCCCATAATTTATGGAGTAGAAATCTGCCAATTTTGGCCGAACGGGGTCTAATTACCGATCGTAATGGTATTATTTTAGCTGATAATAAAACAACAACCAGTTTAGTAGTTATTCCCAATCAAATTAAAAATAAAGAACAAGTAGCAGAAGACTTAGCAAAAATCCTTAATACCGACTATTTAAATATGTTTAAACATATTTCTAAAAAAACGGCCATTGAAAGAATCCATCCTGAAGGAAGAGGCCTTAGTTATGAAATAGCCGAACAAATAAATAATTTAAATTATGATGGAGTATATCTTGTTAAAGAATCCAAAAGATATTATCCCTATGATACACTTCTTTCTCATGTTTTAGGATATGTCGGAATAGATAATCAAGGATTATCCGGAATAGAACTAGAATATGATAAATATTTAAAAGGTACTGATGGAGCTATCAAATATTATTCTGATGGTAAGGGATCAAGATTAAACTTGAGTGAAGTATATGAAGAACCGGTCAAAGGGAATAATATTGCACTGACCATTGATATTAAAATCCAAGAAGCTGCCGAACGAGAACTTGATAATGTTATGACTACATATAATCCGGAACAAGCTTTAATCTTAGTAATGGATCCTAATACCGGAGAAATCATAGCTATGAGCAGCAGGCCTAATTTTAATGGTAACTACTATCAAAACTATAGTGTAGAAACTATTAACCGCAATTTACCTATCTGGGCTACTTATGAACCCGGTTCAACTTTTAAGATTATTACCTTAGCTTCAGCTATTGAAGAAAAAAAACTAAATTTATTTGAAGATCAATTTTATGATCCTGGATATATTATGGTTGAAGGAGCTAGAATCAAATGTTGGAAAGCTGGAGGTCATGGTGGAGAAAGTTTTTTAGAGGTTGTCCAAAACAGTTGCAACCCGGGATTTGTTGTCTTAGGGCAACGATTAGGCACTAAAACTCTACATGATTATTTATTAAATTTTGGTTTTGGCAGTAAAACCGGAATTGATTTAAATGGTGAATCATCTGGGATATTATTTAAATTAGAACAAATGGGACCGGTAGAAACGGCTACAACAGCTTTCGGTCAAGGTATCAGTGTTACTCCCCTACAACAAATAAGAGGGGTAAGTGCTGTCATAAACGGTGGCAACCTAAATATACCTTATATTGTCCGTAGTATTAGTGAACCTGAAACCAATGAAATGATTGTTTTAAATAAACCCCAAATTGTTAGAGAAGTAATATCCTCAGAAACTTCTGAACTTACCAAATATGCTTTAGAAAGAGTTGTAGCTTATGGTACAGGAAGAAATGCCTATATTGAAAACTATCGAGTTGGAGGTAAAACCGGTACAGCTCAAAAAGTTAAAAACGGTGTCTATATGGTTGGTAACTATATCGTTTCATTTATTGGATTTTTTCCGGCAGACAAACCAGACTATATAGTGTATGTAGCCATTGATAATCCCAAAGGTGTTACCCAATATGGTGGAACAGTTGCTGCTCCTATCGCTAAAAACCTCCTTTTAAGTATTATTGATTATAAAGAATATAAACCAGTTAAAAACGAATTTCTTAAATCTTATACCTGGCTTGATACTAAATATTATTACTTAGAAGATGTTACTGGTAAAGATGTAAGTGATATTAAAGGAGTATTAAAAAACTTTAAAGTTGAATATAGTGGAACAGGAACTAAAATAATCAGTCAAAGTCCGAAAGGCAACATATTTGTTAAAGAAGGAAGCACTGTTAAGATTATGTTAAATTAGTTTACAAGGCTAAAGCATTAATAGTATAATGATTAAGAGGTGCATAAAATGTTAATATTAGCAAAATCAATTTTAGGACTCATGTTAGGTTTTATCCTATCACTCATCATTGGGGTTATATTAATACCTATTTTAAAAAAATTAAAAGCTGGTCAGACTGTTAGTCGTTTAATAAATGAAAGACATCTGAAAAAAGATGGTACACCAACAATTGGCGGGTTAATATTTATTATTCCGACAATCGTAATTATGATTTTACTATTCTTAAGAGGTTCATTAGAAATCAATCATAATTTAACTATTCTAATGTATGTATTTATCTGTTATGGTATTTTAGGTTTTGTCGATGATTTCTTAAAAGTAAAATATCATAATAATAAAGGATTAAGTACATTAACTAAATTATTTTTTCAAATTATTATTGCTTTAGTATTTTATATCATATATAAACAAAATGGCGGAGATTCTTCATTGGTAATTACTTCTTTAAATATTAATTTACCATTAGGTTGGGGCTTTGGTATATTTATCTTATTAGTTTTAGTCGGCACTACCAATGCTGTAAATATTACCGATGGTTTAGATGGTCTATGTGGGGGACTTTCCGTAATGGCTTTCCTAGCCTTTGGTGTTATTGCCTGGGGTACTGATTGGATAACCGGATATCAAGAAATAGCGATATTTACTTTTGTTTTAATTGGTGGATTATTAGGTTTCTTGGTATTTAATACTCATCCAGCTAAAATATTTATGGGTGATACTGGATCTTTAGCCTTAGGAGGAGCACTTGCTACTATTGCTATCTTAACAAAACATGAATTATCTTTAATATTAATTGGTGGCGTATTTGTAATTGAAACTCTAACAAGTTTAATTCAAATAATTGCCATTAGAAAATTTAAGAAGAAAGTCTTTAAAAAAGCTCCCCTACATCATCATTTTGAAGAATTAGGGTGGATAGAAACCGATATTGTAAAACTCTTCTGGGTAGTCGGTTTATTACTAGCTATGATTGGTATTATTTACGGAGTTTGGTTACCTTACGATTTCTTCTCATAAAAAACTTAGAGGGGGTTTAAAAGTGTGAAGAAACACGCTTATATTATCAAGAGTATTACTGTTTGTTTAGCTTTATTTGGACTATTAATGGTCTATTCCTCAAGCAGTATATGGAGTGAATATAAATTTGGAGATCCATTCTATTTTTTCAAACATCAGGGTTTATTCTTATTAATAGGATTATTAGGAATGTTTATCCTCTCCAAAATAAATTATAAATTATATTATAAAAAAGCAAATTGGATTATTCTGATTTGCTTTTTATTATTAGGGCTTGTCCTTATTCCTGGTATAGGTACTATTAGAAACGGATCAAGAAGCTGGTTTGGTATTGGTTCTTTTGGTATTCAGCCTAGTGAATTTTCAAAAATAGGTTTAATCATCTTTGTCGCTAAATATTTAGCTAACAATGAAAAAGAAATGTCCAGTTTTAAAAAAGGTGCTTTACCTATTCTAATAGTTATTTTTCTATTCTTTGGCCTGATTATGTTGGAACCTGATTTTGGTACCGGTATGGTTATAGTAGGTAGTCTCATTGGAATGATTTTTGTATCTAATATCCATCTAAATTTCTTTGCTTATGCAGCTGTAACTGGTCTTTCTGGTATGGCAGCACTTATCATAGCTGCTCCATATAGAGTAGCCAGAATCATATCTTATTTAAATCCTTGGAGTGATCCTTTAGGATCAGGATTTCAAATAATTCAAAGTTTATTTGCTATAGGTCCCGGAGGATTATTTGGTCATGGCTTTGGTAAATCCATTCAAAAACACTTTTATCTTCCCGAACCCCAAACAGACTTTATATTTGCTATCATCAGTGAAGAATTTGGATTTATGGGAATTATAATCTTAACTACTCTATATTTAACTTTATTCTATTATGTATTAAAGGTGAGTCTTATTTCTAGTGACTTATTTGCAAAATACTTAGCTTTTGGTTTAATATTTGGTATTATGCTTCAAACTGTTTTAAATATCAGTGTTGTTATCGGACTATTACCCGTTACCGGAGTTACTCTTCCTTTCTTCAGTTATGGTGGATCTTCTCTGCTTGTTTCCTTAGGAAGTATAGGAATTATATTAAATATATGTAAAAATACGAAGTAATAAAAAAACTACATAAATACACTTATGTAGTTTTAGTTTTTTAAAAATAATATATCCTATATTTTATCTCTACTTTCTTAAAAAGAAAGTAGCAAAGAATTTTTAATTTTTCATATGTAATTT
>JAAYPA010000057.1 GCA_012520055.1 Mollicutes bacterium | reverse complement strand
GTTAACGCGATTGGTGAAAGTGGTTTTATTGTTTTTGGTAATAAAATCTTAGTTCTTGAATCTTTCAGAAATGGATATGGATTATGGGCTAATGGTGTTATTATTTTAGATAGAGATGATCCAGAAATAGTTATTTTAAACATGACAACTAGAGATTCTACAATCTATCATGAATTTGAACACTTTAACGGTAGCAGAAAAGATTATTCTAGTTATGTCAATGTAACATTCCAAAATGATAAATTTGTTAATGATATTTATGGGGAGCATTATCCTGTACATGGACGTCTTTTTGAAGAAGGTTTAGTTAGTTCTTTTACTCAGGATATTGGATATATTGATAGTTATTCCTATCCAAATGATCAAAAAGTAGTTGACATTTATACTTATATTTTTGGACCTGAATTAATGCTAGAAGCACATCAATCAGACGGTAAGATAAATGTTCTTTTGAATGCTGTATTAGAACTTGGTTTTACTAAAGAAGAAGTATTAGATATATTTTTAAGATTAGATTTATATCATCAATTAATGTATATTTATGATGATGGTAATGTTAATCTTGATTTTTTAAGTTATCAAATTATAGATAATCTTACCCAAATTTATGAAAAAAAATATCATAAACCTTTTACTGAAGATCAAACATTTTGTCTCTTAATTGATGCTTTTTTAAATATTGAAAAAGGTTACAATATTGAAAGTGAATTATTAGATTCAGGTTATATTGCTTATAGTAAAGAATTACTGGATATAATAAATAGTCAAGAATCATTAATAGAAACTTATTTTCCTCCGGAACTATATTTTGATCATAGTTTTAAAATATTTTCAATAAATATTGAATCTCAATTTTTCAGTACTTTAGAAAAAAATACTAAGATTGAAGTCATATTAACTGATAATCCAGGACAACAAATAGGAGAATATCAAATGATTTTTCTTACTTTTGACTATAAAGAAAATAAATTAATTTTAAGAAATATTAGTATGGAAAACACTAAATTTGTTCAATATATTCAACCAAAAGAAGAAGAAATAAAGGATGAATCTTCAATAATGAAATAAAAACAATTATTTCTTTGAAAACAATTGTTTTTTTTTGTATAATAATGATGAGGTTAAGATATGGAAAGTATTTATATTCATGTTCCTTTTTGTAAAAATATTTGTTCTTACTGTGATTTTTGTAAAATGTTTTATACAGCTAAAGATGCCGAAAGATATTTAGAATCTTTAAGAAATGAAGTAGAAGAATATTACTTAAATGAAGAAATTAAAACTATTTATATAGGTGGAGGAACGCCTTCAGTTTTAAATCCCAATGAATTAAATAAATTATTTGAGATTATTAAACTTATTAATAAAACTTCGGACTGTGAAATTACCTTTGAATGTAATCCCGAAGATATCAATGATTTACTGATAAATATTTTAAAAGTTGGGGGAGTAAATAGAATTAGTATTGGGGTTCAATCTTTTAATCAAGAAAAATTGGCTTTTATGGAACGTAAAAATAACTATGAAGATTTAAAAAAGAAAATAGAAATAATCAGAAATAAAGGTATTAATAATATTAATTTAGACTTAATGTATGGAATACCTAATGAAGGATTAGAAACCCTAAAAAAAGATTTAAAAATGATTTTAAAACTAAATCCTGAACATATAAGTACTTATTCATTAATAATTGAAGACAGTACCAAGATAAAAATTAAAGGTGAAAAAAATATTGCTGAAGATAAAGAAGCAGAAATGTATAGGTATATCTGTAAGAAATTAAAAGCCAAAGGATATAATTATTATGAAGTAAGTAATTTTGCTAAAGATGGCTATTTTTCTAAACACAATTTAAATTATTGGAACAATGAAGAATATTATGGATTCGGTTTAGGAGCTGCCGGTTATATGAATGGTTTTCGATATGAAAACACTAAAAATATTGATGCCTACTGTCAAGGAAATTATCGCTTAAATGAAGCACTTTTATCTAAACAAGAAACTATGGAATATGAATTAATGCTTGGTTTAAGAAAAACTGAAGGTATTAGTTTACAAGAGTTTTTTGATAAATTTGAAGTTAACATTCAAGAGGTATTTCCCGTCGAACCTCTTGTAAAAAATAAAGATTTAATATATAAAAACGGACGAATATTTATAAATCCCGATAAGATTTATATAATGAATGAAATTTTATTAAAATTAATATGATTATGTATAACAATTGTAAAATAATTAACAACTTGAAAAAAATAAGTAATATGTTAAAATAATTTATAGTAAAGAGGTTATAAAATTGAAAAAAGTGATTAAATTAACTATTTTTATATTATTATTGGGTTTATTTAATATTTTAAATGTTAATGCCGCTACATTAACATTTGATGGAGATAAAGTTATTAGTGGCTCAAATACCGGTACAAATGATATTATGATTAGTGTGATCAGCGGAGAAAAAATCAAAAAAGTAGAGTTTTCAATTGAAGTTTCTGATTCTAGTTTAGTAGCTCTTAGCTTAAGTAAAGAATCATCTTTGGCCGGAAATGTAAATATCAGTAAATCTTCTTTAAGTATTGCAGATTTAGAAAATGTTTTTGCTTCCGGTAAAATAGCTACTTTAAGAATTACTAATAATAATTTAGTGGTCGGAGATTCATCTATTAAAATAAAAATTACAAATGTTGTTTTTACTGATGAAGAAGAAAATGAAATACCAGGTGCTGATTATGAAAAAACCATAACACTAGTACCAGGAACAACTAGTAGACCTAAAAGTACTAATGCCAAATTAACCGGATTATCCGTATCGGTAGGTAACTTAACTCCAGCATTTAATAATTCAGTAACAAGTTATAAGGTTTATAATGTCAGAGATACGGTTAAATCTTTAACCATTACCACCAAATGTGATATGTGTAATGTTACTATTAAATGTGAGTTAGGATGTACTAATTATCTTAATCAAAATAAACCGGAACTAATTGTAGGTAAAAACATCTTGACCATTTCTACAATCAGTGAAGATGGTAGTAATACCGCTGAATACGAGTTAATTATTTATCGTGGGGAAACAACTGATAATTCACCATATTTGAAAGATTTAGTTGTTGAAGGTTTTGATTTAACGGAAAAATTTGATAAAGAGAATCTAGATTATACTTTATCAGTCCCATATGATACAACCATATTAGAGATTGCGGCACTTCCGGAAGATGAGAATGCCGAAGTAGAAATAAAAGGAAATGACAATTTGATTGTTGGCGAAAATGTCATAACCATTACAGTAACTTCAGCAGAGACTCAAGATAAAAAGATTTATAATATTACCGTAGTAAGGTTAGAAATGGAAGAAACCACTACTACTACTAAAGCAGTTGTTGATTCAACACCTAAGAAAAGCAATAATAAAACTCTATTAATTATAATTATCAGTGTGATAAGTCTTGTGATTATTGGATTAGCAGCATATTTTATTTTTCATAAGAAAAAGCCTAAAAAAAGGTAAACCTGAAGTAATAAATGATAAAAAAGCAAAAAAACTAATGTTTCTAATACTGAAGTAGATGTCAAAGAAGATGATTTAATTAATGATTTAAATATGACTTCAGAAAAAACAAAACAAAGTATTGATGATGCTTTAGCCGATTTAATGTCAACTAAGGAAGTAATTTTTAAAGAAGAGAAAGTAGAAGAATAACTTCTCTTTTTTCTTTTAATATAATACACTAGGTGGTAATATGCATTTCATAGCCCATCGTGGCTTATATAATAATGAAATAGGAGAAAATACCCTCTCCGCTATAGATAATGCCTTTCAGAATGGTTATTATGGAGTAGAAATAGATTTAAGAAAAACTAAAGATAATAAAGTTGTAATAATTCATGATCCATTTATATCAAGAGTCAGTAACGGAATAGGACTAGTCAATCAATTAACTTATCAAGAACTTTTAAAATATAATTTCGGTAAAAAAACTATCGAAAGAATTCCTTTATTATCAGAAGTCATAAATAGGTATGAAAATCGTTTTTTTATTCTAGAACTTAAAGAAAAAATTCTTATTTCTGAGCTAAACCTTAATGATCAAAATACCTATTATATTTCCAGTTTTAATATTGATTACATTAACAATATTCCCAAAAGTACCCAATATAAAAAAGGTATTATTAATTATCTTTTTAATAAAAACATTAATTTAAAATCTATCGATTTTATTATGATTCTAGATACATTTATTAACGATGAAATTTATAAATTTTACAATAATAATGGAATAGAAGTTCTGGTATACGGAGTAGGAAAAAAAATCAATTTAAACCTAAGCAAAGAAAACCGAGCAAAAGTTAAATATATCATTTAAGATTAGTTGTAAATGTTATTTAGCTGTGCTAAAATAAAAATATCTAGAGGTGATAAAAGATGCTGAACAAAACAAGATTATTTGAACTAGATGAAATCGAAGATGCTCTTATGAAAAAGACCTTACTTGATGTATATGATGCTTTAGACGAAAGAGGTTACCATCCAATTAATCAAATAGTCGGTTATTTAATTAGTGGTGATCCCGGTTATATATCTTCTCATAAGAATGCCAGAGCTAAAATGTCTGAATATGACCGTAGTAAAATTCTTAGTTGTATTTTAAAGGATTATTTAGATAAATGAGATATTTAGGGATGGATTTAGGGACTAAAACCCTTGGGCTTGCTACTAGTGATAAACTAGGAATTATAGCCTCACCTTATAAACTTATTAGATATAGTGATATTAATAAGTTACTAGATGAAGTAATAGAAATAATTACTAAAGAAAAAATTGAGGGTTTAATTCTGGGCTTACCAAAGAATATGAATAATACTCTGGGGCCGGCCGCAGAACGTAGTCTGGAATTTAAAAAGCTATTGGAAGAAAGATGTAATATAGAAGTTGTTCTCGTTGATGAAAGACTTAGTACCGTCGAAGCAGAAAATATGCTTATTCAGGCTGACTTATCTAGAAAAAAAAGAAAAAACATAATTGATGAAGTATCAGCCAGTATAATACTGGATACTTATTTAAGGAGAGTTGAAAAAAATGGATAAAACTACCGGTAAATTTACAATTACCAATAATGAAGGAAAAGAAATTGAATGTGATATTCTATTTACATTTGATAATAATGAAACTAAAAAAAGTTATATCATCTTTACAGATAATACTTTAGATGAAAATAATAATATTAAAGTTTATGCTAATACATATGATCCTGAAGGAAAATCTCTAGATTTAGGACCAATTGAAACTGAAAAAGAATGGCAATTAATTGAAGGAATTCTTTCACAACTTCAAGAAAAAGTTGGTGAATCTAGTGAACAAGAAGGAAAATAATTTAAATACTATAATTTCCAAGATAACTTTAGGAATTACCATAGCTATAGCTTTTTGTTTAGTAATTTTTGGGATAGTATCTTTCATATTTTTGTCACCGGTTGATATTAATAGTGAGACTGTGGAAAGTTTTGTAGTCGAATCCGGTTGGTCTAAACATAAAGTTGCCGAAGAATTAGAAAAAGCTAAATTAATTAAAAATGCTTTCTTTTTTAAATTTTATATGAAAATTAATGAAAAAGAAATATACGCGGGAACTTATCGTTTATCTAAAAGTATGAACGTCGATGAAATAATCAAGGTATTAAATAGTGCTGATTCTTTAGAAAATGAAACTATTACCGTTACCTTTATAGAAGGCAAAAGATTAACTGATTATGTCAAAAAAATCAGTGAAACGTTTGATATTGCTGAAGAAGAGATTAATACTAAATTATCTGATGAAAAATATTTGAAAAGTTTAATAAATCAGTATTGGTTTTTAACTGAAGATATTTTAAATTCTGATATTTATTATCCTTTAGAAGGTTATTTATTTCCCGATACTTATATCATAAAAAAAAGTGCTACTATAGAAGAAATAATTGGTAAGATGCTTTCCACAATGGGTGATAAGTTAAGTATTTATAAAGAAGAAATAAATGTATCTGATTATACTATTCATGAACTTCTAACTTTAGCTTCCATTATTGAATTAGAAGGAGTTAGTGTTGAAGATCGCGCCGGAGTTGCCGGAGTGTTCTATAATCGGTTAAGAGATCACTGGACATTAGGATCTGATGTAACTACATATTATAGTGTAAAAAAGAATATAACTGATAAATTATATCAAAAGGATATAGATTCATGTAATCCATATAATACTAGAAGTTCATGTGTAGATGGTTTACCTATTGGTCCAATTGACAGTCCTAGTTTAGCATCAATTACGGCAGCAATTGAGCCTAGTCAGCATAATTATTATTACTTTGTAGCAGATATTCATAATAAAACATATTTTAATAGTACAGAATCAGGACATATTGCTGAAGTAAATCGCTTAAAAAATGAAGGTTTGTGGCCTGAGTAGGAGGAAGAACATATGAAAGAAGTCATTATGGAGATGGAACGTTATGCTGATACAAATAATGTTCCGATTATTGATGTTGAATCCATCAAATTCATTATGAAATATATCAAACTTAATAATGTTAAAAAAGTTTTAGAAATTGGTACGGCCATTGGATACTCAGCTATTTTAATGGCTAATGCTTCTTTAGATGTTGAGATAACAACCATTGAAAGAGATGAAAAAAGATATCGTGAAGCAGTCAAAAACATTAAAAAATGTAGTTTGGATAAAAGAATTGAAGTTGTCTATAATGATGCTTTAGAAGTTAATTTAGCTGGTTATAAATATGATTTAATATTTATTGATGCAGCAAAAGGAAGTTATATTAAATTTTTCGAAAAATTTTGCCATTATTTAAATCCTGGAGGTGTTATTATTACCGATAATCTTAAATTTCATGGTTTAGTTAATAATAAAGCTTCTATTAAAACCAAAAGTTTAAGAGGAATAGTAGACCGTATTGAGCGCTATATTGAATTTTTAAATAATAATCAGGATTTTATTACGAAATTTTACGATATTGGAGACGGCTTATCAGTAAGCATAAAAAAAAATAATGAAAAATAGTAAAATATTAGTTAGTGTTAAAAATTTAGATGAATTAAAAGAATATAAGAAAATTGGGATAACTAATTTTCTTTTTGCGCTTAAGGGATTTAGTATCGGTTATCCGGAATTTACCTTAGATGAACTTTTGGATTTAGATATTAATGTCTATTTAAATATTAATTTAGTAATGGATACTAAAAAAATCAATGAATTTAAAAATATTATTTCCAAGTTAGACTTTGTTAAAGGTATTTTTTTTGAAGATTTAGGAATTTATTATGTTTTAAAAGATCATCATATTCCTTTAATATGGAATCAAAACCATTTTGTAATAAACTCTGTAAGTATTAATTCTTGGTTAAACAGAGTTACTTCCGCTTGCCTTACTAATGAATTAACTAAAGAGGAAATTAAATATATCTTAGAGAAAACTTCTAAACCATTAATATTACCAATTTTTGGCTACAATATAGCTATGTATTCCCGTAGATACCTGTTATCTAATTTTAATCGTTATCATGGCTATAAAATAGTAAATAATGGCTATTTAAAGATAAATCCCCAAAATCAATTTAAAGCTTATGAAACTGAAAACGGAACTGTTTTGTTTTATCATAAGCCATTTAATTATTACCCGATAATAAATGAATTAAAAGATGAAAAAATATGGTTTTATTATTTTGATTTAACTCATTCAAATATTGCTCAGTATCATAAAATCATCAATAACGAAATTTCTGATAGTGAAGAAAGATTTTTAAATCATAAAACTATCTATAAACTGGAGGATTAATATGATTGAATTATTAGCTCCGGCTGGAGATATAGAAAAATTAAAAGTTGCTCTTCATTATAGTGCAGATGCCATCTATTTTGGTGGCCAAAACTATAGTTTAAGAGCCAATGCCAAAAATTTTTCTTTGGAAGAAATCAAAGAAGCTACCATGCTTGCACATAGTTTAAATAAAAAGGTTTATGTGGCAGTAAATATCATCTTTCATGATGAAGATTTTAAAGGATTAAAAGAATATTTATTATATTTAGATGAAATAGGCATAGATGCAATTATGGTAAGTGATATTGCAGTTCTAGAACTTTGTAATGAATTAAAATTAAAAATTGATCGTTATGTATCTACTCAAGCTTCAGTATTAAATGAAGAAGCTGCTATGTTTTATAAAGAATTAGGAGTTAAAAGAATCGTTTTAGCAAGAGAAGCAATGAAGGAAGATGTTATTGCTATCAAATCTCGTACCGGTTTAGATTTAGAAGCTTTCGTTCATGGAGCAATGTGTACCGGTTTTAGCGGCAGATGTATTTTATCTAACTATTTAACCAATCGTGATTCTAATAGGGGAGGATGTGCTCAAATCTGTCGTTGGAAATTCGATTTTTATGATGAAAATAATGATTTAATTTCTGATAATTTTTGGCTATCTTGTAAGGATTTAAGTATGGTAGATTATTTTAAAGAAATGTTTGAAGCCGGTATTTATTCATTTAAAATTGAAGGACGAATGAGAAGTATATATTATATAGCTACAGTTTTACACTGTTATCGTCTTTTATTTAATAAATTAAGCAACAATTCACTAAATCCAGCATATATTAATTTTATACGTAATATATTAAATAGATGTGCAAATAGAGAAAATGCTACGCAGTTTTTCAATAAGTTCCCAGATGAAAATGAACAATATTATTTAGGTAGTAGAGAAGAAGTATCCAATCAAGATTTTTTAGGTATAGTTTTAGAAAATAAAGACAATATAATAACTATCGAACAAAGGAACTATTTTAAAATAGGTGATGAAGTTCAATTTTTTGGTCCACAAAATGAATTTATAAATTATAAAATTGATAATTTATATGATGAAAATTTGAATAAAATAGAAATTGCCAATCATCCACAAATGATCATAAAAATTAAAGCAAAACTACCTGTTAGTCCTGGTGATATGCTGCGTATAAAAATATTTGACATTTAACTCTATTTGTAGTATCCTTATTTAGATTATTTTAAAACAAGAAGGGACGAGAAGTTATGCAAAAAAAAGAAATTCTTTTAACAACCGAAGGGTTTCTAGAACTTGAAACAGAGTTAAACTTCCTAAAAACCGAAAGAAGACCGGCTATAATAGAAGCAATCAAGGATGCTAGAGCTCAAGGTGACTTATCAGAAAATGCTGACTATGATGCTGCTCGTAATGAACAAGCTGAAGTTGAAAGTCGTATTGCTGAATTAGAATATATGCTAGCTAATGCTAAGATCATTTCTAAAAGTAATAATGATGCTGTTGATTTAGGCTCAACTGTTGTTATTGAATATTTAGAAGATGGAGAATCAGAAGAATATCAAATAGTTGGTTCCATGGAAGCCGATCCATTTGAAAATAAAATATCAAATGAGTCGCCAATTGGCAAAGCTATTATAAATAAAAAAATAGGTGATATTATCAGTGTTGAATCACCTAATGGAAATTATGAAATAAAAATCGTTAAAATTGATTAACGATTTTTTATTTTAAACTTTTAAATTTAGGTTGTCTAAGTCTACCATGTTCAGTCTTTTCTATAAATTCAATGGTACATTCTAAAGTAGGGATAATCGGAATATATCCTTCTTTTGTTATAGATGGGTTATTATCTTTTGGATGATTTAAAATAACTTGATAATCCGGCTTTTTTTTACCAATGGTTACGGTACCGATTAAAGTTAATTTATTTTTAATTTTTTTACCAAATAATAGACTGGCCATAGCATTATTTTCTTCTTCGTTATAACCTAAAATTATGAAATCATCATCATCGATATTTTTAATTTTAATCCAGTCATCAGATCTTTTATTAATCTGATAAGTACTATCAATTCTTTTAGCAACAATACCTTCAATATTGTGCTTTTTTACAAATTCAAATAATTGTTTACCTTTTCCTAAAATATATTCAGATTTTATAAAATAATCTGTATCAGGATACTTTTCCAGTATTTTTTTACGTTCTATTAAAGGTAAAGTAGTTAAATCTTTACCTTCATATAAAATATCAAAGGCTACAAATACAATAGGTAGTTCCTTAGAATACTTTAATATTTTATTAATATTTTCGAGTAAGATTCTTTTCTTTAATTTTTCAAAACTGGGTAGACCATTAACAAACAGAACAATCTCTCCATCAAAAATTACTTTATTTTTAAAAATACTTTTAATATTTGATAATTCCGGATATCTTCTTGTAATATCTTGTTTTTTACGATTACGAATAATAATTTTTTTAGGACTACCAAACATTAAGGCTCTGATACCATCTAATTTTATTTCAAAAAGATAATGAGAATCATTAAAAGGTTTTTCCTGTTTACTTAAAAGCATTGGCATAAAATTATCATTAAATAAATTCATTTTTTAACTTCCTTTAAGCTCATTTTTAAAGCTTTCATTAAGTCATTAACGCTTTTTTGTGGTTTTGTTTTAATAGCTTTAATTTCTTCACCACTTATTTTTTGTTCGATAGCATCTTTTATTTTATCTTGGTATTCATCTTTATATTTATGTGGTTCAAATTTTCCGACCATGGCTTTGATTAGTTTAGCTGCCAGCTCTATTTCTTCCTTACTGAATTTTTCTTCAAACTTATCATTTTCTAAATTAATTTCTTCATCAAAATATAAGGTATTTAAAATCAAATTATTTTTTTCAAATCTAATTAAACAATAATAAAATTTAGTACCAATAACGGTTTTAGCTAGGGCAACTTTTCCTTCTTTTTTTAATGCTGTTTTAAAAAGTTCAAAAGCTTTACTACTAGTTTTACTTGTTTTTAAATGATAACTTTTTTCAAAATAAATTGGGTCTACTTCTTTCATATCAACAAAAGAAATAATCTCTATTGGGGTATCATTGGATAATTTAAGTTTTTCAAAATCTTTATCCTCAAAAGTTACATAATTATCTTCACTATATTCATAACCTTTAATAATATCTTTACTTTTTACTTCCTCCTTACAGTGCGGACATATTTTTTGATATTTAATTCTTGATCCACATTTTTTATGTAACTGATTAAAAGCTGTATCATTATTTATAATAATGGGATTTAAATCAATCGGTATATGAACAAGACCAAAACTAATCGCTTTCTTTGTCATAATATCACCATTTTTATTATGGATTTAAACATTCAAAAGATACTAATTAGTAAGGACTATCGGCTATAGCTTTTTCATAATATTTTTTAGCTATTTCAATATATTCATCTATATCTTTATTATTTTGAGTAATACCCATAAATTTTAAAGTAAGAATACATTCTAAAAGATTATCTTCGGCATGGGCAATCATGTTGTCTAAATAATATTCGGCAAATTCATCGGTAAATGCTCCAAAACGAAAACTATCCAAAAAAGATATTAAAAATTTAAACTTAATTAATTCATTCATACTATTAGTATTTACAAAAAAAACTTTTTTATTTATATTTAAAAAGCCAAATACTTGCATAAACTTAGGATATAAAGTATAATAGTGAAACGTATAAAGGAGAAAAAAGTATGAAAAACAATGTTAAAGAAATCGAAGTAAAAATCGAAGGTAAAGAATGGGAAAAAGCTTTAGATGATGCTTTTAAAAATAAGAAAAAAGATCTTAAACTTGATGGATTTAGAAAAGGTCAAGTACCTAAAGAAGTCTATATTAAAAAATTTGGTTTAGAATCATTATTTATGGATGCGGTAGATACTTGTGTTAGCAGTGCTTACCAAAAAGCTTTAAAAGACAATAACTTAAATCCTGTTTGTGAACCAGCAGTTGATATTAATCATATTTGTCATGATTGTGTTACTTTTAAATTTACTGTTATTGAAAAACCGGAAGTTAAAATAGGTAAATATAAAAAATTAGGAATTAAAAAAGAAGATGTAAAAGTAACAGCAGAAGAAATTAAAAAAGAAATCGATCAATTAAGAGATAAATACGCTGATATCGTTGAAGATAATGAGGGAAAAGTTGAAGAAGGTAAAACAGCTGTAATTAATTTCAGTGGTATCGTTGATGGTAAAGAATTAGAAGGCGGTAAAGGAGAAAACTATCCTTTGGAAATTGGATCTAATACCTTTATTCCCGGATTTGAAACCGGTTTAATTGGTATGAAAGTCGGAGAAGAAAAAGTATTAAACTTAAAATTTCCGGAAGAATATGTTGATCATTTAAAAGGAAAGGATGTTGAATTTACCGTTAAAGTAACTGGTATTAAAAAACGTATACTTCCTGAATTAAATGAAGATTTCTATAAAGATTTAGGTTATGAAAATATTAAAACTGAAAATGAATTAGAAAGTGAAATTAGTAAGCATTTACTTGAACATAAAGAAACTGATGCCGAAAATCGTTTCATTGATGAATTATTAAAAAAAGCTGTTGAAGCTTTAGAAGTTGATCTTAATGAAGAAATCATTAATTCCGAAGTAAATAGAATTTTAAATCAATATCGTGAACAATTACAAATGCAAGGTTTAACTTTAGAACAATATTTAGAATTTACTAAATCAAATATTGAATCATTAAAGAAGATGATGGAACCTGAAGCTATCAATCGTATTAAAGTAAGATATCTTCTAGAAGCTATCGCTGAAAAAGAAAATGTTGAAGTCAAAGAAGAAGAAGTTAAAGAAGAAATTAAAAAGATGGCTAAAATGTATGATACAACTGAAGAAGAGATTGAAAAAATGATCGGTGATAGAGAAATGGTAGCCTACGATTTAAAAATGCGTAAAGCTATTGATATTCTTAAAGAAAATAATTAATAAACTGAAAAATTCTTCAGTTTTTTTAATTCAAAACTTTTCTGATTTTTATATAAGATGATAAAACTACAACAACAATAAATATTACCTCTGCAAATATTAATGAATAAATACCTATTTTAAATAAACTAAGAATAACAATCATCATAAGTTTAACAATTATACCCAATGTTGTTGTCATCATACAATGTTTAGAATATCCCAAAGCTTGTAAGGTACTTATCATTGGGGCTTCTAAATAATATAAGATAAAGAAGAAAGTTAAAACTTTAATATAATTAACTCCAGCATTAGTATCGAAAATAAACATTAAAATAAATTCCGCAAAAAAATAAAAAAAGATATTAGCTATTAATCCTAAAAGAAACGCCCAAGTTATTGCTTTTTTGAATATACTTTTAGCTCTGTTTTTATTACAGGTATATTTAGATATTTCTGGAAGAAGTGCTGTTGATAAGGCAGTTACAAAGAAGGTAGGAACAATTAATAGTCCAATAACATAAGTATTATAGACGGCATATTCTGTAATGATATATTCACCAGAATAACCCATTAACATTAAAATCCAAGTTAAGATAATTGGTTCAAAGAAAAAACCAATATTACCGATAATTCTTCCTCCAACACTAGGAAGACCGATTGCTAAGATTTCTTTGATTGTTTCTGGATCAGGTTTAATATCTTTCTTCTGAATAGTAAATCTTTTTGGTAAAAATAATAAAAAAATAATAATAGATATTATTTCTGAAATAATATTGATTAAAATGTACCCACAAACAGCTACAATCGTACCATATTTTAATAAAATAGGTAAAACAGCTATAACGATAATAAATTTAAAGATTTGTTCTAAAATGTTTGATAAAGTATGAGGGGTCATTTTCTGTTTACCAAAAAAATAACCCCTGATAATACTAGAAATAGATATAAAAGGTAAAATAAAAGATAAACAGATTAGGGGAAGCTGTGCTCTTGGTTCATGTAATAAATTATTACTTAAAAATTTAGATGATAAAACAATAATGGCTATAATAATTAAATTTAAAACCAAAGATACTGGTATAATGGAAAATATAACTTTTTTACCAGTCTTTTCACCTTTAGCAATGATATTGGATATAGCAATCGGTAAACCTAACTGAGCTATAGTTATTAATAAACTATAAGTAGGCATTATAATAGCATAAATATTTATTCCATCAGTTCCTATAATTCTCGTGAAATAAATTTTAATGATAAAACTCAGTAATTTTGTGGCAATACCACCAATCATTAAAATAATCGTACTTTGAATGAATTTATTTTTCATTTAATCTTCCTTTAAAAAAAATCAACTATGTTATATAATAAATATATGAAGAACAATTAAAAATAATTTAAGGTGATTTTATGGATAATTTTAAAAATTTAGAAGAACTTTATCAAAAAGTTTTACCCGCATTAACTACTAAAGTAAATGAATTAAAAAGAAGTAACATCAAATATATTAATGAGATAGATATTTGGCGTTTTTTAAGAAAAAACTATTGGCAAAATTCTAAAGAACTTACATTAGGTGATATGGTTAATGATATTTTATCAACCCCTAATCATTTACTGGAAGAATATATTGGTCTAATTATGCAAAATCAAAAAAATAAAAATAAGGATAATGAACTTAAAAAAGAAAAAAGAGATAATTTACTATAAGGAGTGCTACCTATGTACACTATTGAATACATTTTACAAAAAGCAAAGGATAATGATTTAAGTAAACAAGAATTAGAAATCATCAGTGAAGCTTATAAATTTGCTAAAAAAGCTCATGATGGTCAAGTGCGTAAAAACGGTGAACCACAAATAGTTCACTCTTTAACTGTGGCCGGAATATGTTCCGATTTAAATGTTGATGCAATAACTATTATAGCTGCTTTGTTACATGAAACTTATTCTTTAAGTGATATTTCTTTAGATATTATTGAAAATAAATTTGGTGAAACAGTAAAAATTATTATTGATAACTTATCTAAATTAAAAAGATTAAAACTTACTGATAATAATGAATCATCAAGTATATATTTACGTAAGGTTTTAGTCGGAATTAGTGAAGATGTTCGCGTTCTAATTATTAAACTGGCAGATAGATTACATAATATGAGAACTGCTGATGCCTTGCCAGAAGATAAACGTAAACAAAAAATTAATGAAACAATGGAAGTATTAATTCCGATAGCGCATCGTTTAGGTATTAATAGTATTAAAAGTGAACTAGAAGATTTATGCTTAAAATATGGTAAACCTGATGTTTATGAAGAAATCTTAGAAAAACTAGATGATTCCAGAGAAAATTTAGCAAACAGTCTAGAAGAAATGAAAAACAGTATTTCCGAAATAATGATTGAGCATGGTATAGAGTTTGAAATAAAAGCCCGAGTTAAAAGCGTCCATAGTATTTATAAGAAACTTTCTGCCGGCAAAAAATGGTCGGAAATATATGATATTTTAGCTATGAGATTAATTGTACCAACCGAAAGTGATTGTTATTTGACAGTTGGATTAATTCATTCTAAATATCGTGCTATTCCAAAAAGATTTAAAGATTATATTGCTATGCCAAAAGAAAATATGTATCAATCAATTCATACTGGAGTTTTTGGTATTGATGGTCATATCTTTGAAATTCAAATCAGAACACCGGAAATGGATGAAATAGCTGAACATGGTATTGCTTCTCATTGGTCTTATAAAGAACGTGGCAAACCTATTCAAGCTATCATGGAACAAAAACTGGAAATGTTCCGTAATATTATTGATAGTAATATTGAAGAGCAAAGTGATGAAATTTTTGCCCGCAATATGAAAGAAGAATTTTTAAAAGAACAAATCTATGTTTTCACGCCTAAAGGTGATGTTATGGAGCTACCTAAGGGTAGTACGCCGATTGACTTTGCTTATCGGATTCACTCTGATGTTGGGGATCAAACAATAGGGGCTATTGTTAATGATGTTATAGTTCCGCTTGATTATGAACTAAATGATAGTGATATCGTTAAAATCAATACCAATAAAAGTGCTAAACCAAGTAAACAATGGTTAAAATTTGTTAAAACCGCACAAGCTAAAAATAAGATAAAATCATATTTCAGTAAAAAAGATCGAGAAAATTATATCGAGCGTGGTAAAGAATTATTGGAAAAAGAAATTCGTAAACAAAAACTTAATATCAGTGAAGTATTAAGTGAAGAAAATATTAATAAAATCTTAAAAGATCTAAAACTTACTAATTATGATGAACTACTATTAAGCATCGGTTCCTTAAGATATACCGCGGTATATATTATTAATTTAATATATGAAGATAAGAAATCAGTTCAAGATATTATGCTTTCTAGGGTTAATAAAACCGGAACCTTTAAACAAAACTACAAGAATGATGTTATTGTAGCCGGAACTGACAATATTTTAGTTACCTTAGCTTCTTGTTGTAATCCAGTTCCTGGAGAACCTATTATTGGGTATATTACTAAGGGTAAAGGTGTCACAGTTCATAAAAAAGGGTGTGCTAACGTCCGTAATATGACTACTCGTTTAATAGATGTTACTTGGAATCCTAATTTAGAAGAAACTAATTTATTTGATGTTAAAATTACGGTTAAAACCAATAGTTTAGTAAATCATATTCTTGAAATAGTTACTAAAGCCAGTCTAAAAGGAGTTTCCATTAATAGTATCAAAGAATACAATACTGATATTTCAATTGATTATGAAATCATTTTAAAAGTTAAAAATAATAATAATCTAAATGACTTCTTAGATGAATTAAAAAATCTAGATTTCGTTATGGAGGTCATTAGATGAAAGTAGTTATTCAAAGGTGTCAAAGTGGCAGTGTATCTGTAAATAACAAACTAATCAATAAAATAAGTATTGGCTTTGTCATTTTAGTAGGTATTGCCCTAGATGATAATGAAGAAGACATTGATTATCTAGTGAGAAAAATTATCAATTTAAGAGTATTTGATGATGAAAATGGCGTCATGAATAAAAATATTCAAGAGATAAATGGAGAAATTTTATCTATCAGTCAGTTTACCTTACAAGCTAATACCAAAGATGGTAACAGACCAAGTTATATTAATGCGATGAAAAGTGAAGACAGTATTGTTTTGTATGAAAAATTCAACCAAAAACTTAATGAACATATTAAAACATATCCCGGAGTTTTTGGAGCTGAAATGCTAATTAATATTGAAAATGATGGCCCAGTTACCATTATTATTGATTCTAAAAACAAATAAAAAACTAGGAAACCTAGTTTTTTTTAATATTCTTCTGAATACCAATCATTGATCCAACAGTCGTTGAAACTATAATGATGAGATAATATATTAAAGTACTTAATTTATAACTGCTATCAAATATTAAACTGAATAAAAACATGATTAAAGAAAGAACAACTCCTAAAACTATACCGTGTAAATAACCATGTTTAGTTATTTTACTACCCATTGATAATCCAGATATCAAAGAAGTAATAATCATTATAACAAGTAAAATAATATCATACGATTTAATTCCCATAATATTTAAAATAGCGAGTATTATTGGAATAATTATAATAATACCCAAAGGAATAACTAAAACTTTTCCAAAGTTTATCAGTTTATTTATCAAAATAATCACCTAATAAAAATTATGTAATTATTTAGTTTTTATACATTCATTTGCACACTTTGCATAAGTTCTTAAAAGTAGGGAAGCTCCTAATTTAGTTCCCCCAAAATAACGAACGATAACTAAAATATGCTTATTTAAGTTATTACGATCTAAAACATTTAAGATTTGGATACCGGCCGTATTATTAGGTTCTTTATCATCAGTTTTTCCGGCAGTACTTAAAAATTTATATGCATAGGGAAAATGAACAGCTTTCTTATGATTATTTTTTAATTCATTTAAAATTATTTTAATTTCCTCTAGATTATCCAGTTCATAAAAAAATCCATAAAATTTACTTTTCTTTTCTTCAATTAAAGAAGTATTTATTAATTTCATAATAACACCTATTTATATTATACTATAACTAAGAAATTTAGTATAATAAAGAAGTGATGAGGCATGTTTAAAGAAGAATTAAAATTAGTTCCTGATAAACCGGGTTGTTATTTAATGCATAATGAGAATAATGTCATTATCTATGTCGGTAAAGCTAAAAACTTAAAGAAACGTTTAAGTTCTTATTTTCGTGGTACTAATACGGGTAAAACTGCTAAAATGGTCAGTGAAATAGCTTACTTTAAATATATAGTTACTTCATCTGAATTAGAATCTTTTATTTTAGAAATAAATTTAATTAAAGAACATAATCCAAAATATAATATTTTACTTAAAGATGATAAAAGTTATCCCTACATTGAGTATCAAAAAAAGCCTTTTCCTAAATTAAAGATAGTCAGATATTTAAAGATTAAAAAAAATAAAGATAAATTACTTTTTGGGCCCTTTGTTAATGCCTATGCTGCAAGAAGAATTGTCCATTTAATTAATAGATTATATCCTTTAAAAAAGTGTGAAGGATTACCTAAGGATGTTTGTCTTTATTATCATATCCATGAATGTTTAGGTTATTGCGTTAAAGAAATACCTGAAAAAGTGATTAATCAAATGGAAACCGAAATAATATCTTTCTTAAAAGGTAATGAAGACATTATTAAAAATAAATTATTAGAAAAAATAAACTACTATTCCGAAGAAATGAATTATGAACTAGCTTTAGAACTTAAAAAAGAACTGGAATATATGGAAGTAGTCTTAGAAAAACAAAAAGTTCAATTCCTTAATAAAGAAGATATGGATGTAATTAATTACTTCTTTGATAATGGGTACTTAGCTGTCGAGATTTTATTTATCAGATCCGGAAAACTAATTGGTTCATTTAATGATATTTTTGCCGTAACCGATAATTACTCAGAAGAATTAGAAGCTTATATTTCATTATTTTATCAAAAAAGAGAAATTCCTAAAGAAATTTATTTACCAGATGAAATTAATAAAGAGATATTAAGTAAAGTTATTGATACGAAATTGGTGAATGTCACAAGAGGTCCAAAGAAAAAATTATTATTATTATCTAGAGAAAATGCTAAAATAAATCATGAAAATAATTTTAAAAAAGCTATGAATAAATTAGAAAGAACCAGTGGAGCCAACGATGAATTATCAGCTCTTTTAGGTATTAATATAAACCGCATTGATGTCTTTGATAACTCAAATTTATTTGGTTCATTTTCGGTGTCCGGTATGGTTGTTTTTATAAATGGACTGCCAGCTAAAAATAAATACCGTAAATATAAAATCTTACTTGATAAAAATGATGACTATAATACCATGAAAGAGGTTATTTACAGACGTTATTATCGTGCTTTAGTAGAGAAAGACGAACTACCAGAGTTAATTATCGTTGATGGTGGAATTAATCAAATAAGGGCCACTAAAGAAGTTTTAGAAAGTTTAAATCTAAATATTAAAATATGTGGTCTTGCCAAAAATGATTATCATAAAACCAATGATTTAATTGATGGAAATACTTTAGAAACTTATAATATTGATAAAACCAGTAAATTATTTCATTATTTAACCAGAATCCAAGATGAAGTTCATAGATATACCATTAACTATCATAAACAAATCAGAAGTAAAGGTACCATAGCTAGTGTTCTTGATAATATTCCCGGCATAGGAAATAAACGTAAAAAAGAACTTATTAAAGCATTTGGTAGTGTTAAAAATTTAAAAGAAAAGTCTTTAAAAGAACTACAAAACTATTTACCTTTTAAAGTAGCTGAAGATTTATATAATTATTTAAAAAATATCTAGGTCAATGTTATTGACAAAACCCATATTTTTAAGTAAAATTATGAGGAAGTAATTGTTTTGAAAGAACAGAGGTTTATAATTTTAATCTACTTAAAGAGAAGGCTAATTAGGTGAGAATGCCTAAGTAGAAATATAAACTGGAACAGTCTTTTAAAAAACAACGTGCATTCGCGATAAGAATAAGGAGAGTACACTAGTAAAGTAAGGTGGCACCGCGGGTATATTTGCTCGTCCTTACATGGCTGGTGTTTTTTGTTTTATAAAGGAGAGATAATATGATAACTAAACAAAAAGGAACTATGGATATATACGGAGAAGAATCTCAAAAAAGAATGTATGTTAATGATATTCTTCGTAGTATTTGTGAAAAATATAATTACTCGTACATTGAAACACCAGTTTTTGAAGCCAGCGAACTATTTCATCGAGCAGTTGGAGATGCTACTGATATCGTAAGTAAAGAAACTTATGATTTTGTTGACAGGGGAAACCGTAATTTAACTTTAAGACCAGAAGGAACTGCTGGTGTTTGTCGTTGGTATATAGAAAATAAGCTTTATGGTAATCAAACCGAACCTGTAAAAGCTTACTATATTGGCAAAATGTATCGATATGACCGCCCACAACTTGGTCGTTATCGTGAACTTACCCAATTTGGAATTGAACTTATTGGTTCAGATGATGTTTTAGCTGATTTAGATGTAATTAGTTTAGCTTATAATACTTATACTATCTTAGGATTAAAAGATGTAACTATTAATATCAATACTTTAGGTGATAAAGAATCAAGAAATAACTATCGTAAAGCATTAATTGAATATTTAATACCATATAAGGAAGAATTATGTGAGGACTGTAAAGAGCGTATAGAAAAAAATCCTCTAAGAGTACTTGATTGTAAGATTGATGGCGAAAAAGATATTTTATTAAATGCTCCTAAAACTACCAATTATTTAAATGAGACTAGTTTAAATAGATACAATAAATTAAAAGAATATCTAGAATTATTAGATATTAATTATAAAGAAAATCCTCGTTTGGTAAGAGGACTTGATTATTATGATCATACCGTGTTTGAAATAACTGCTGATGTACCGGAAATGGGTAATTTAGCCTTAGGTGGCGGAGGACGTTATAATGGTTTAATCGAACTTTTAGATGGCCCTAGCGTTCCAGCAGTAGGCTTTGCGATGGGTTATGACCGTACCGTTATGGCAATGACTTATACAGGAGTTAATTTTGATACTAAAGATGGTATAGACATATATATTATGTATGTTTCTGATACCGAAAAAGAAACTGCTGCTCTTTTAGCACAAGATTTAAGACTAAATGATTTTATAACTGAAACTGATTATTTAAATAAAGGATTAAAAGGGGAATTTAAGTCTGCTGATCGTTTAAAAGCTAAATATTTAATAATTATAAATGATCAAGATTTAGAAAATAACGAAGTTAATGTTAAAGATAACTTAACTAAAGAAGAAGAAAAAGTTAATATTAATAATTTAGTTGAATATTTAGATTCTCATAGATAAGGTGATAATATGGACATTAAAGAATTATTTAAAGAAAGTTATATTGGTAAAGATGTAACTATTTGTGGTTGGATTAAAAATCATCGCAAACAAGCAAAATTTGGTTTTATCGATTTATTTGATGGAACTTATTTTAAAAGTGTTCAAATAGTTTATACTGATGAAAATAGTAATTTTGAAGAAATTCAAAAGATTTTAATTGGATCTTCAATTGAAGTTACCGGTAAAGTAGTTGAAAGTGAAGGTAGTCAAGATTTTGAAATTAAGGCAGATAAAATAACCGTTTTAGGCGAATGCGATGAAACATATCCAATTCAACCAAAAAGACATACTAGAGAATTCTTAAGAACAATTGCTCATTTAAGACCAAGAACTAACTTATTTAATGCTATATTTAGAATTAGAAGTGTAACATCCTTTGCCATCCATGAATATTTTCAAAATAATGGATTTATCTATTTTCATGCTCCAATAATAACAGCAAGTGACTGTGAAGGAGCAGGTAATATGTTCCAAGTAACTACTTTAGATTTAGATAAATTAAATAAAAAACCGGATTATAAAGAAGACTTTTTTGGTAAAAAAAGTAGTCTGACAGTATCCGGACAATTAGAAGCTGAAACTTTTGCTTTAGCTTATAAAAAAGTATATACTTTTGGGCCAACTTTCAGAGCTGAAAACTCTAATACTAAAACACATGCCAGTGAGTTCTGGATGATTGAACCGGAAATGGCTTTCTGTGATTTAGATGATGATATGAAAGTCATGGAAGAAATGCTTAAATACGTTGTTAAAGCTGTATTAGATAGATGCCCTTACGAGATGCAATTTTTAGATAACTTTGTTCAAAAAGGATTAATTCAAAAATTAGAAAATTTAATTAATAGTACCTTTACTAAAATAACACATAAAGAAGTTATTGATATTTTAAAGAAAGCTGATATTAAATGGGAATTTAATCCTGAATATGGTGAAGATATCGCTAAAGAGCACGAAAAATATATTACTGAATATTTTAATGGTCCGGTTTTTGTCTTTAACTGGCCAAAAGATATTAAAGCTTTCTATATGAAATTAAATGATGATAATAAAACAGTAGCTGCTGTAGATTTACTTGTACCAGAGGCAGGTGAATTAATTGGTGGCAGCCAAAGAGAAGAAAATTATGATAAATTAATAAAACGCATGAAAGAACTAAATTTAAATACTGAAGAAATGTCATGGTATTTAGATTTACGTAAGTATGGTAGTGTTATTCATAGTGGATTTGGAATGGGCTTTGAAAGACTCCTTATTTATTTAACAGGAGTAGATAATATAAGAGACGTCATCCCATATCCAAGAACTCCAAATAACTGTGATTTTTAGAAAGAGGAATACAATGAAAAAATACGATAATGGAAAATTTACAACAAAAGAAGTCGGTGAAGTTATTACTGTCTATGGTTGGGTTAATAAACGTCGTGATATGGGGGGCGTTATTTTCGTTGACTTAAGAGATCGCTCAGGTCTTTTACAAGTAGTATTTAATCGCCAGTTTTTAAAAGATGATTTTGCTCTTGCTGAAAGTCTTAAAAATGAATATTGCATTAAAGTAACCGGTAAATTACAAAAAAGATCAGAAAGTGAAATCAATCCTAATCTTCCTACCGGTGAAGTAGAACTTATGGTAGATAATTTATCTATTTTAAGTGAAGCTGAAGCCTTACCATTTAATATCTATGAAGATAAAGAAATTAATGAACAAATAGCGCTTAAATATCGTTATTTAGATTTAAGAAGAGAAAAATTAAAAAATATAATGATGTTAAGACATAAGATTAATAGGGCTTTTAGATCATATTTAGATAATCATGGCTTTATTGATTTTGAGACACCAATTCTTTGTAAAAGTACTCCGGAAGGAGCAAGAGACTATTTAGTACCATCGAGAGTTAATCGTGGAATGTTTTATGCGCTTCCTCAAAGTCCACAATTGTTTAAACAAGTTTTAATGATTTCTGGATTTGAAAAATATTATCAAATTGCCAAATGTTTTAGAGATGAGGACTTAAGAGCTGATCGTCAATCGGAGTTTACCCAAGTTGATATTGAAATGAGCTTTATAAATCAAGAAGATATTTTAGTCATGGCTGAAGATTTAATTAAGCATGTTTGGAAAGAAGCAGCTGGTTTTGAAATTGATTATAAATTCCCTCGTTTAACTTATGAAGAAGCTATGAATCGTTTTGGTAGTGATAAACCAGATACCAGATTTGGTTTAGAACTTCAAGATTTAACCGAAGAATTAAGAAATACTTCTATGAATGTATTTGCTGGAGCCATAGCTGATGGCGGAATAGCTAAATGTATAGTTGTTAAAAATAATCAATATTCTCGTAATGAAATTGATCGTTTAACTGATTTCGTTAAAATATATGGAGCTAAAGGTTTAGCGTGGTTAAAATATGATAATAATGAGTTTACCGGAGTTATCGCTAAAAATTTAGAACCAGAAATTCAAAATACGATAAAAGAAAAATTTAACGTTGAAAATGGGGACTTAGTTGTAATTGTTTGTGGTAAACCAAAAGTAGTTTTTGCTGCATTAGGGGCATTAAGATTAAAAATCGGTAATGATTTTAATTTAATACCGGAAAATACTTATAACTTCTTATTTATTACAGATTTTCCAATGTTTGAATATTCTGAATCAGAAAACCGTTATGTAACTACTCATCATCCATTTACGATGCCTGAATCAACCCAAAAACTAAATGATCCGGCTAACTGCTTATCAGTAGCTTATGATTTAGTATTAAATGGTTACGAACTAGGTGGGGGATCTATTAGAATTCATAACCAAAAAATGCAATCTGAAGTATTCAAAGCTTTAGGAATTTCCGAAGAAGAAGCAAAAAGAAAATTTGGTTTCTTCTTAGAAGCCTTAAAATACGGTACACCTCCTCATGGTGGTATTGCCTTTGGCTTAGACCGAATTGTTATGCTTTTAAGTAATACTGATAATATCAGAGACGTTATTACATTCCCTAAAACACAATCAGCATCAGATTTAATGTGTGAAGCACCTTCCGAAGTTGAAATTAAACAACTAGATGAATTAGGTATCGCACTAATAAAGGGTGATAAAGAATGAAATTTAATAAAGAAATAATTAATGATTTAGCAGCTAATTTACTATTTCAAGTAACAGATGAAGAAGTAGATACTGTCTTACAAGAATTAGATTATTTAAAAGAACAAATGGATTTAATTACTCAAATTGATGGTTTAGAAGAAGTAGAACCACAAACCCATCCTTTTGATTTATTTGAAAGTAAATTAAGAGAAGATGATGACTCTGAAGAAGGAACAGATGTAGAACTACTTCTATCAAATTGTAAAGCTATAGATAATCGTCAAATTGAAGTACCTAAGGTGGTGGGATAATGATTGAAAAATTACATGAAGACTTATTAAATAAAAAGATAACCAGTGGCGCCTTAGTAAAAGAAGCTCTTAATAAAGCTAAAAAAGCTCAAGATATATTAAATCCATTTGTAACTATCATAGAGGATGCAAAACCGGTAGAAGATATAAAAACTTTAGTTTCCGGCATTCCGTATGCTGCTAAAGATAATTTATCAACTGCTGGAATACTTTCCACAGCTTCTTCTAATTCCTTAAAAGATTATGTCCCATTTTTTGATGCAACCTGTATTAAAAAACTTAAAGAAGCAGGAGCTGTTAATATTGGTAAAACTGTTATGGATGAACTGGGAATGGGTGGCTCTGGAACAACAGGTCACACCGGAATAGTTAGAAATCCATGGGACACTAATAGATATACTGCTGGTTCATCAGCAGGATCAGCTGCTCTTGTAGCAGCAGGAGTAGTTCCTTATGCTTTAGGTAGCGATACTGGGGACTCAATTCGTAAACCAGCAGCTTACTGCGGCGTAGTAGGATATAAACCAACCTATGGTATGATATCTCGTTATGGGTTATTTGCTTTTGCATCATCACTTGACCATGTAGGAGTATTAACAAGAAGTGTTAAAGATGCTGCTATAGTTACCGATATTATAAAGGGAAAAGACGACTATGATATGACATCTTGGGATAGCTCTAATATTAATTTAGCTAAATCTTTAGACGGTAATGTTAAGGGTAAGAAATTATTTTATTTAAAAAATATTTGTGATCCTAATAACTATCCGGATATTCGTCCTCAAACTAGAGAAACTTTAGATTTATTTAAAGAAACTATTAAAAAATGCCAAGAACTTGGTATTGAAGTAGTAGAAGAAGTGTTCGATCAAAAATTACTAGATGCAATATATCCCATATATTTTACAATTGCCTGCGCAGAAGCAACTAGTAATATGTCTAACTTAACCGGTTTAATCTTTGGTCCTCGTGGTAAGGGGTCAACTGTTGAAGAAATGATGTTTGATTATCGTACAAATAATTTTTCACCACTTATTAAAAGAAGATTTATTATTGGTTCATTTGTATTAAAAAGAGAAAACCAAAAGAAATATTTAATAAATTCAGCTAAGGTAAGAAAATTAATTATTGATAAAATGAATGAACTTTTTGAAAAATATGATGGTATGATTTTACCGGCTAGCTTAGAACCGGCTCCAAAGTTTGATGAAGAACTACCTAATTATTTAAAAATAGAACAACATTTAGCTATTGGTAACTTTGGAGGCTATCCATCAATTACTATTCCAAATGGCTTTGTAAATGATTTACCAGTAGGTATTAATATTACCGGAAAAATTAAAGATGATGCCAATGTATTAAACATTGCTTATGCTATTGAGCAAAAACTAGGTTATGAAAATTTAATTGCAAAGGGGTGGGAATAATGGCATTAAAAGTAGTAATTGGACTAGAAATGCACTGTGAATTAAAAACCACCTCCAAGGTATTTTCTAAATCACGTAATACCTATAGTGATTTACCAAATTCAACAGTTACAGCTATTGATATGGCTTTCCCTGGAATACTACCTATAGTTAATAAAGAAGCCGTTAAAAAAGCTATAAAAATGGCTATATGTTTGAATTGTGAAATTCCCGATATATTAGTTTTTGATCGTAAAAATTATTATTATCCTGACTTACCAAAAGGATACCAAATTACCCAAAGTACTAAACCAGTTGGTATTAACGGTAA
Source organism: Mollicutes bacterium (assembly GCA_012520055.1). GTDB lineage: Bacteria > Bacillota_I > Bacilli_A > RF39 > UBA660 > DUUS01. The sequence goes on along the minus strand of JAAYPA010000057.1, from coordinate 7,539 downwards.
AATAGAAATCGAAGTAGGAGATGAATTAATACCCGTATATATTCATGATATTCATCTTGAAGAAGATACTGCATCCCTAGATCACTTCTTTGATTATTCTTTAATTGATTATAATCGTAGTGGTGTTCCACTTTTAGAAATAGTAACAGAACCTTGTATCAATTCTCCGGAAGCTGCCGTAGCCTTTCTAGAATATTTAAGAAATATATATAAATATACAGATTGTTCTGAAGCTGATACTAAAAAAGGTCAAATCAGATGTGACGTCAATGTTTCTTTAATGGAAGAAGGAGCTACACAATTAGGTACTAAAGTAGAAATTAAGAATGTTAACTCATTTAGTAATGTTCAAGCAGCTATTTTATATGAAATAGAACGTCAAACTAATTTAATCAATTCTGGAAGAAAAGATGAAATTATTCAAGAAACCCGTCGCTGGGATGATGAAACCGCTACTACGATCAGAATGAGAGAAAAAGTAGAAAGTATCGATTATAAATATTATATCGATCCAAATATTCCAAAATTTAAAATAGATAAAGAATGGTTAGAAGAAATCAAAAATGAAATTCCGGCTTTACCATTAGAAAGAAAAAATAATTATATTAATGAGTATGGACTTTCAAATTATGATGCCGGAGTAATTGTTAAAACTAAAGAAAACAGTGATTATTTTGAAGAATGTATTAACCTTGGAATTGATCCTAAAGATGCTTCTAACTGGATTACTACCCAAATAATGGGTTATTTAAATAAACATGATATAGAAATAAATAAGTTCTTCATAACTCCCAAAAGGTTATTTAATATTCTAGATCCATTAAAGAAAGGGAAAATTAGTTCAAAACAAGCTAAAGATTTATTCTTTAAAGTTTTAGAAGAACAAGAAGAACCAGAAACACTTATTAAGAAATATGGTATGGAGCAACTAGATAATGAAGATGAATTAGAAGCAATTATCGATAGTATAATTGTAAATAGTCCAAATCAAGTTTCAGAGTACAAAAATGGTAAAACTAATTTATTTGATTATTTTGTCGGTCAAACCATGAAAGAAACAAGAGGAAAAGCTAATCCGGTAAAAGTAAAAGAGATTTTAACTAATAAATTATCTTAATATGTAAAGTGATAAACTCACAATATACTGAAATAATAAGGCATTACAATATAATGTCTTTTTTTCAGCGTAAAATTGTAAAAATAATATATTATTTATTAAAATAAGTGTTATAATTGAAACGAATAGAAAGCAGGGTAGATATTCTATGAAAGAGATTTTAAGTAATAATAAAGATATTATTATATATTCTACATTAGGGATATTAATTTCAATAATGTTTATTTTATTAATTATATTATTAAGAGAACGATAGAGTTCTTTTTTATTTGCTATTTAAAAATAATATTAACTATGATATAATTTTTTTATAATAAATATAGAATAGAAAAGGTTGGTTAGAATGTTTGGAAAAATAAAATATATCAGCGATAATATAGCCGTTGTTGAAATTAACAAAGAAGGTCAAGTTATCGCTAATTTAATGAATCTTCACGTTGTATTCGAATATGAAAATGATACCCTTTTAGGTGAAGTCAAAAATGTTGATGAAGATACTGTAAAAATTCAACTTTTAGGTGAATTTGTCGGAGACAAATTTATTCCCGGTACTATCAAAAAACCATCATTATCATCTACAATGAGGATTATTAATGATCGTGAATTAGATATTATTATGGGTAAAAATGAAACTGAAAGTTTATATATCGGAAAAAGTCCAACATATAACGAAAGAATTATTTATGCCAATATTAACGATCTATTTTCTAACCATTTAGCTATATTCGGTAATTCCGGTTCAGGTAAATCTTGTTCTGTATCAAGAATAGTTCAAAATATATATTTAAATAAAAACTTTCTAACTTACAATGCCAATATGTTTATTTTTGATGCTTATGGCGAATATAAAAATGCTTTTAGAGTAATTGATGAAGTTAATCCAAACTATCAATATAAATTTTTAACTACTAATCCAACTGACCCAACTGATATGCTATTACAAATTCCAATATTTTTGTTAACTAATGATGATATAGCTCTTTTATTAAGTGCCGAAAATCATGCTCAGTTGACTATAATTGAACGAATGATGAAACTTGTTAAATTATTTAGTAAAAATGATGAACAATCTGAAAAATTAAAGAATCATCTTATTGCCAGTGCTATTCAAGCTGTTTTGTTTAGTAATCAAAATGCCAGTGGTAAGAAAAATGATATATTTACTATTATTGCTTCATGTCAAACACCTGCCCTTAATATGAATGCCGAAATCCAAGGCATAGGATATACCAGAAGATTTTCAGAATGTTTTAAAATCGATTCTAAAGGAGAATTTGGTGAATCAGTTTTAATAAATGAATACATAGCCAAACATTTAGATGAAAATATTGAATCGCAAATAGAAATACCAAAAGATGCTTTCTTTACTTTAAATGATATGGAAAAAGCTTTAAATTTTACTTTAATTGGTGAAGGATTCTTAAATAATCGTTTAATGGAAGATTCAGCTATTATCTTAAAAGTTAGATTACATTCATTAATAAATAGTAAAAATAATCAATATTTTGATTTAAAACAATATTTAGATTTAGATACTTATATTTCTAGTCTAATCATTATGAATAATAAAAGAAGTCAAATAATTAATATTAATCTTGAAGATATAGATGATAATTTAGCTAAAGTAATCGTTAAAATTTTAAGTAAAATGCTTTTTGATTTTGCTAAATCTCGAAAGGTAAGAGCTTCAATCCCGTTCCATTTAATTATTGAAGAAGCCCATCGTTATGTAGTTAAAGATAATGATCAATTCTTACTAGGTTATAATATATTTGAAAGAATAGCTAAAGAAGGTCGTAAGTATGGTGTAATGCTTAACTTAATAAGTCAAAGACCCGTTGATATAAGTGAAACAGTTGTAGCTCAAATGAGTAACTTCTTAGTTCATAAAATGACCCATCCAAAAGACCTAGAATATATTGAAAAAATGTTACCTAATATATCTGCAGATGTTATTGAAAAATTAAATTCATTACAACCAGGAACTTTAGTAGCATTTGGTAGTGCTTTTAAGATTCCACTATTAATTAAGATGGAATTACCAAGTCCACTTCCATATTCTAGTAACTGTAATGTAGTCGAAAGATGGAAAGGAACAAAAATAGCTTAAAAAATAAAACTTATGTTTTATTTTTTTTAATATTTTGATATTATATTAATGCGTATTAACAAAGAGGTATATATGGAAAAAACAGATAATAAAAGCGTAGTAAAAAGTATTTTAAAAACCTATCGTAAAGATATATGGAAAAAGACAATTAAAGCTATGGATGAATATAAAATGGTAAAAGAAGGAGATAATATTGCCGTATGCATGAGTGGTGGTAAAGATTCTTTTTTACTTGCATTAGTTTTAAGAGAAATCCAACGTCACTATATTATTAAGTTTGGTTTAAAATTCATAGTGATGGATCCAGGATATGCTCCGGAAGTTTTAGATTTAATTAAAAACAATGCCAAGAATTTTGAATTAGATATTGAAATCTTTAACACCAATATTTTTAAAGAAGTAGATCAAGAAAAGAATCCATGCTATTTATGTGCTCGAAAAAGAAGAGGTCATTTATATCGTAAAGCTATGGAATTAGGCTGTAATAAAATTGCCTTAGGTCATCATTTTGATGATGTTATCGAAACAATATTACTTAATATGCTATATGCTGGTACTTATGGATCAATGATGCCTAAATTGAAAAGTGATCATTATCCTAATATGGAATTAATCAGACCACTATATTTAGTTAAAGAACACGATATTAAAAGATGGGTTAATTATAATAACTTAACTTTTATCAATTGTGCTTGTAACGTAACAAATAAAAAAGTAGACAGTAAAAGAAGAGAGATAAAAGAGTTAATTGAAAATCTTCGTAAAGTATATAAAGATATTGATAAAAACATCTTTAAAAGTAGTGAAAATATTAATCTAAATACTGTCTTAGGTTATTATTATAATAAAGAAAAACATAGCTTTTTAGATGATTATTAAAAAAGAACTATTTGATAGTTCTTTTTTATACTCGGGAAACTTCAAAGACAATTACAGCATTAGATTCTGCCACAATATCAGGTAGATTAACCGTTAACAGTCCGGTAACGTCATCAAAGGTATAATCAGTCGGTGAAGTAGCAGGAACACCATTAATAGTAACAGAATCAGGAACTAAAGTAGCTAAAGTAGGATCAATGGTATCAGTAACAACCGGAGTTTCATAATCATTTTCCGTATCGTTGGTAATAGTAATTGTATATGTTAAATTACCTGTTACCCATACTTGACGATCGGCTGATTTAGTAATAGTTAAATCATCTAGCATTAAAACTACAACGGCTTCAGATGTCATTTCGGTTGATAATCCATCATATGTACCAACTGAGGTAGCAGTATTTGTTAATTCGTTCAAAAAAGCACCTCCTAGTGTCTTCAATTTTATTATATGCTGCTAATATTTTTTGTTTAATGGTTTTTAGGAATATACAATAAGTAATCTTGCTAAATATAATATTACAGGTGATGAAATGACAATAATAGACAGCGAAACAGTTGTAGTATTTAATTTTAATGAACTTAAAACCGTTTTGGAAGGTAATACTTATAATTATATATATTTTGGTGATAATATTACTTTAGGGAGCACCGGAATAAACGTCAATTCATCAAGATCAGTACTAACTATTGATGGAACATATCAAAATGTCAGATATACCTATGAAGATTATACTAGTGCAGCATATACTCAAACTATCTTAATTCAAGGAGCAGCAAGTGGTATTAATGTTACAGTTAAAAATATAGACATTATTGGTCATAATTATTATGGGGTTGTTTGTGTCTATGATTCAGCTAATTTTATTAATGTGGTTGTTACTTACGAAAATATCAACTATACAGGTCCACAACTAGCATTTAATCCTTATAGCTCACTACGAATAATTGATAGTGAAATTAATATTGTAACTAGCACGTCTTCAGCTAATGAAGTAGCAGAAACTAGAAACGTTACTTTAGGAGGAAATGTAACTATTAATAGCACTACCACCAGTACATCTATTTTTTGGTTTAGAAACGTAGTAGGAGGAGTAATACCATATTTTAATGTTTTACCCGGAGCTAACATAAATATTACAAGTACTAATATGTATCTATATTATGTAAGTTCTGCAGAGTATATTGATATGACTTTCGGAAGTAATTCTACAACTTCTATAACTACTGCATTAGGATTAAGTTATTATGATACTCACTATACCAGAAATGTTTTAATAGATAGTGAGGCTCAGTTAAATATCGAGCAAACCACTCAGTGGGGGACTACAGCTACTTGGATAGTACGAGGAGAATTTAAAATGAATACCGGCTCTTCATTAAAAATGATAAGTAATTATACTGGTAGTACATCTAATTATTGTCTGCAATTTACCGGTACCAATCCAGTTCCCTCATTAATATTAAATAATCCCAAAAGTTTAATTTTTTACTGTAATCCTGCCAATGCCATATATGCCTCAAATTCAACTAATTTTACAATAAATATTTCTCAATACAATAGGTGGACATCTGTAACATCTCTATTTTCTGCAGGAGATATTTATGATATTCCAACTTATTCATGGTATAAATTAGAAAATACTAATAATTTAACTGTCACTGGAACATTCTTAAATAATAATACAATTATTTCGACAACTAATTTAACACCCGGTGAACAAGCAGAACTCCCGGCTTTAAGTAATTTCTTAATTACTGGTACAAGAGTCCTTTCCTTCGGTAGACCTTCCTTATCATTAAATCCCATATCAGATACTTCACTTGATATGACGGGTACAACCGAACCAAATGCTGATATAAAAATTACCTATGATGGAAATGATTACTATGTTCAAGCAGATAATACCGGAGAGTTTATTTATTCTTATTCACCAGCACTACCAAGTGGTACAAAAATATCTTTTGTTTCTAATGTTGCCGGAAGTTTTCTATATCGTTTTAGAACCGTTGAAATCATCTTTAATGGTGATATTTATATAACTGAAGCTACCGACGAGATAACCTTTGATTTGAATCCTTTTCAGTTTTCGCCTACCTTATGCAATAGAGCAAATCCTTTAAAAGTAGTTATTCAAGATAATCGGATTGTTACATCCCCCTGGGACTTATATGCTACAGTTAATATTCCTTTGATAAATGAAAAAGGAAGCACACTTCCCGATGGGTTAGTATTTATTAATGATTTAGGTAATATGATAGCTTTATCTGATACTCCAACTTTAGTTTATTCATCTTTCGGAACACCCGGAACAACTGATGTAGAATGGGATGATAATGAAGGAATATTACTCCAATTAAATATTATTCCTATAGTAGCTAATACAACATATAGAGCTAATATAAATTGGATTATAGAATAGAAAACAGAAACTTAACATTGGTTTCTGTTTTCTATTTCCTTACATTTACAAACACTGGATAAGGCTCTGATTATAATTGTATTACTATATAGTTTATCATTATTATCTTCATTAACTTCACTCATTATATTAATCATTTGATCATTATTAAAATTTATATAAGCTGTATTTTCCAAATTAAATATTTCCAGATTTCTTTTTCTTACTTCAAAAGTTATCGTAAGCATTGATTCTGGTGGAATGCTATCTATATTAATATTTAATTCTCCGGTTATTTCATTATAAGTAATACTTCCATAAGCAACAGGAATTCCATTAATTCTTACACTATCAGTTACTAGCATAATATATTTAGGGTTTAATATATCAATAATTACCAGATTATTATAAGGTGTACTATCAGAATTTATAATATCTAATATAAATAATAAATTACCTCTTGCCCATATTGTTTTATTGGCACTTTTTATAAATATTAAATTGATTAACTCAGTAATAACTTGATTAGAAGTTTTGCTGTATATATCTCCATCAAAGGTACCGGTTACGGTTGCCGAATTAATTAATTCATTCATTATGAAAACAACCCCTTATATAATATTTATATGAATAACCTAAGAGATATGCATCAATTCAAATATTATAATAAATGTAGTATAATAGCTCTATAAAATATAATACTAATTTTAAGGAGTTTTAATTATGAAAGTAATATTATTAACCGGAATACACGGAGTAGGTAAAAATCATCTTTGTGAAAGAATTAATGAAAAACTTAACATACCAATATATTCAGCTAGTGAATTAATAAAAAAATACAATTCTAGAACTGATTTAAATAAAAGAGCACTAACTATTAACAAGAATCAAAAAACATTACTAGATAGTCTTAAAAAAGATATTAAAGATAGGTTATTTATTTTAAATAGTCACACTTGTTTAGTTAATATTAAAGATGAAATCGTAAAACTAGAAAGTAACTGGTTTAAAAGAATGAAAGTAATTGGTATTAT